>JALYTI010000605.1 GCA_030854375.1 Acidobacteriota bacterium
AGGATAGGGACCCATAAGCCCGTCAAGATAGCGCGATTCAAATTTGTGCGTCTCTTTGGCCAGTGCTTCCGCGTCGCTGACACCGTAGTGGCTCGCTCCCGCATTAAATGTCTGACGAAAAGTGAGCGCGCAAAGCGTCGTGTATCCGCCAGCACTTCCGCCGGTAATCATCAGGCGATTTCCATCGGCGAGACCTTGCTCAACCAGATACAACGCGCCGTTCGCACAGTCGTCGACATCCACGATTCCCCACTTGTCCTTTAGTCTCTCCCTGTAAGCTCGGCCAAAGCCGCTACTGCCGCCATAATTGACATCCAGTACAGCGATTCCGCGGCTGGTCCAAAATTGAATGAGGGAACTGAAAGCCGTGGTCGTTGCAGCGGTAGGCCCACCGTGGCTCTCGACCAACAGCGGCGGATGCTCTCCGTCTGGAGGCGAGTAATCGGCATTCTGTGGCGGATAAAAAAATCCGTGCGCCGTCAGCCCGTCTTCGGTGGGAAACTCTACCGCGCGCGGAACCGAAACATACCTCTGGTCGATCTCGTTATTATTGGACCGTCGAAGCAATTCGAAACTCCGAGTCTGCAAATCAAACCTGACAATGGACGCCGGTTCAGTTGGAGAGGCCGCTCGCATTACCGCGTGCCCGTTAGACGCGCGCACATACCTCATATCGGTGTACGGCGCGTCTACCGGCTCAAACTCTTTCGTTCGCGTCTCGATAAGCGCCAGGTGCGAAATCCCTTTCTCGATGTAAGTGCAAACAATTCTTTCCGCCGACTCAAAAGCGTAACTCGACATGCCAAAACCCCACTGCGGCATCCCAAACTCGGCCTCCATCTCCCGAAGGGACTCAATCAGTCCATCCTGGTTGACTCTGAAAAGATTCCACCACCCGTTCCGGTCTGAAACAAAACACAGGCTGCCGTCCGGAGACCATTCCGGTTGAAATATCGATTCATGATTTCCACCGGCAACCTTGTGGGTCTTTACGAGTTGACCCTCCTCGCCAAATTTACCTACCCAAAGTTCCGTTCCATCCCACGGCATATTCGGATGATTCCAGGTTAGCCAGCACAGTTGAGAGGCATCGGCACTTAACCGCGGCGACGAATAAAAATCCTTACCCGATACGAGTACCTGACCCGGATCATCATTGCCCTCGAGCTTGAGACTTACCAACATATTTATTGCCTCTCGACCAGCGACGCTGTGGTCTTCCCTCACGCAGATCAGGCGGTTCCTTCGTTCATCAATAATCGTGTCGGCATAACGCATGTCGGCGATCGGGGTAATCGCCTGTGGCGGCGCATCGCCCTTCTGGACATAAAGTCGCTGATCGGAAAAATTTGAAAAGTAAACTGAACCACGCACAACGGCGTAATCACCACCGCCGTATTCATGAACACGAGTGCGGGCATTGAAGGGCGGCGGGGTTAGATCAGTGATGACCGCGCTCGCATCTCGTCTCACAATTACTCCCCGGCCGCCCTCAGTGGGGCGCATCTCAATCCAGTAAGTATCTGACCCATCAATTAAGGGCTGACTTAGACCGACCGTTCCGGTGACGATCAAGTCTGAAGTTATGGGAGACTTCCACGAGCCATAGGGGGCAATGCGAGGCTTGGACATAAAGACCTTCTCCACTCAGGCGTATGCCGAAAGTATTCCTTCCGCCAGATTGTCGCGGCGCCGCCGCTTTCCGTGCGGAAACTGTCTTCCCGCGCCGAGTTATTCAACAGCTTCACGGCTCCGCCGCTTACAATGCGGTAAGGCTCCGCCTCACCGGCGATTCCTTCTTGCTTTCGAGGCTGCGCCTCCTTCGGTTAGTGAACATGGCGACTAATCAAATGTCTGCGACAAGTCTCCGCTTACACGCTTTAGAACTGGCCGCAAGGTACCAGTTTACGGGAGCCACGGAATAGTGATTTTTCCGGACTCGCCAGAGCGAGTGAGTTTTGCGAAAGTTTTGTTACGGTGGCGTGAAGTCTTTGCAAGATTACTGCAACCATCAGTCAAATCAGAGGGATTAACATCCGTTCATCGTTAATTCTCCATGGGAGAACTGAGATAAAGGCAAGGGCGCCGGTCTTGGGGGAGGTCGGCGCCCCAAGTCTTTTTTGGGCACTCATTTCCTAACGGGCGCCAGGTTTACACCTGCCGATTCCTTCTTCACAACGATCACATTTTGGGAGGAGAGGGCTCCAGCCTGAAGTATTACTGTGTAATTGCCCGGCGCTACCCAGTCCAGGGCCTCCCGTTCAGAGATAGTCGTCACGCCCGCCCGAGTCGCTTCAGCATCACTAACCTTTTCCTGCCGTTTCAAGTCCCAGCTAACGCGATGAATACCAGCTGTTCCCGAACCTTTAAGCGTTCGGACCAAAACGCCCTTATCATCGTTGATAGTAAGTGTGACAT
>JALYTI010000606.1 GCA_030854375.1 Acidobacteriota bacterium
AGTATTACAGCATTCTCAACAGAAACGGCGCCTCTGCTAAAACATGTGCGATCGCTACGGTGAAGTAAACGTCGCGAGTGGTGGAATAGTCCACCGAAAAACCAAACCAGAGCATCGCCACGAGAAACAGTCCGAAGGCGAGTACTGCACCCACTATCTTCGGAAATCCACGAGGGTGGCGGGCCAAACCTACAGCCTTTAAGTCCCAGATTCGCCAACCTCGACAGTCCGGGGCAGTAGCCCGACCATCAGGGAGGGCGTGGTCGGCACGGACCCTCCGAGCGATGTTCTGGAGTGGTGACCACGCCCTCCCTGATGGTCGGGCTACTGCCCCGGACCCGCTACCGCGTGGTGGTAGAGTGGTCTCAGCACCTGAGGAAATTGAGGGTGCAATCAACGGGAGAGCGATAAGCCATACGCCGTAATGCAGCATCTCCAAAAAGACGTGGATGGAAACAAGGAGGTGGCTGGAAATGTTCGGCAGTAACTGCGCGCCGGCATGCTGTGTGATTCTCCAGAACAGCCCGTTGTCATCCGGCAGCGCCGGCGTTCGCCCAAGCTGCCAAAATATTCCCAGGAGCAACAACGGCACCAGGCATAAGCAGCGATGATATGCGCGTAACCAATCAGGACGTGTGCGGCGCAGATGTCGATCCAGGAACCACAAGGCAACCAGAGGGTGCAGATAAACAATCGCCAGACTGAAAAGTTCCGGCGCCAGCCAGTTAAGAGAAATTAGACCCGGAACAACTGGAATAATCCATGACCAATCACGTCGCAAGGCGGCATCACCATTGGTGTTGCCACGATGGCGTGCTGATTTTTGTCGGCCGCGCAGCCAGACGAGAAGACCAAGCCAAAGCACCAGCAACATGTTCCACGAAGCAAGGATGCTTGACCACGCTTCGTCATTCCAAAGTCTGAAGTTGTAAAGGAAAGGTAGCGCAAGATACGCCATTGTCAGGACACCGATTCCTACAAAAGCGGTGACGAAAAAGTTTCGCGATCTGCCAAAGCGCACCGGCATCCGCATGAGGAAGTAGCGCAGCTCAAACCAGTTGTGCGGACCGGCAAAGAGGAACAGTGTGACAACGGAAAACTGTAGCGGCAGCCAGCTCGCAAACAGCGCCGACAGACAGGCACACGCAATCAAGATGCTCGCGAAAACCCTTACGCTTACTTGATGGCGGGCGAATGGCGCCGAATCCTCACGCCACACCGCCTGCGGAATGTTGGCTGTGCGTTCCACTTTGTTTTCTCGTGCCCGGTCAGTGCTCTGGCGTTGTCGGTATGATTAATTTCATTCCCGTACCGTCAGTAGGGTCAGGAACGATCTCAATATCCACGCTGCCGTATGTCGGAGTACCCTTAGTCAGATTTTGCGGCAGTTTGCGCCAGAAATAAGAGGCCGGTGGTCCAGCGTTCGCGCGCGTAATGATCGCGGCGGCGCCAATCACGGCCGCACCCATGAGCAACGCTGCAACGACTTTTTGGCCCCGCGTCTGAACGGAACGCGCCAGCCACACTCCGGCAAACGAGAGCGATAGAAACATAAATAGTCCCGCGATTACTGTGCGGGTTGAACTACGTCCAATGCTCCGGGCTATCGATTGGTTTCCGGCTGACTCGTTGTCAGGCATGTTTGCCAGAGCAGCGCGCATCTCCCGCAAACTGCTTTGTGAAATCTGCAAATGGCCCACGGAAGCTTTGCTGTCAGGAATGACGATGAGACTGGTGCGAAGCACGACCTTGGGTTTCTGTGTAGAGGGCGCCGGACGGGCGATGTCCGCGTTTGCCGAGACGCCGGTTGCAAGCAGTAAACTAAACGTGCACAAACTAAGAATTCGTTTCAATCGTTTCATTTGTTCCATAGGGGGTTACCTCCGATAGTTGGACAAGTCGCCGCGGCTTGCCGGTGTGCTTTATTGCGGCGAAGTATATCGTAAAACTTCCGTCAGCCCGCCACGCTTTAGGTTTTGACGCATCCAGCTCCGGGGTTTGGAAAAGTAATTCGGGCCACCAATTATTACTAGTTCAGTTAATCACCATCATGCATTAGGTCCGAAGGACCGACAGTTAGTAGCCCCGTCCGTTAGGGCGGGGAGTCCATCCTATCGACGCCCAGAGGCCCGAAGGGCCGGTACATTTGGTGACGCACCTTCGGCGCTTAGGTAACCAACTGTCTCATCTACCCCGCCCTCCCGGACGGGGCTACTAACTGTCGGTCCTTTGGACCTGAGAATTGAAATTGAACAATCCCTCAACCCATCCGGTGTCTTATCCAGGATCGCGATGTTAGAATATTCGTTGCCAGCTAATTAGAGGAGAGATTCTTTGTCCCGCGAACTACGAGTAATCAGTAATAGCCCGAAACCACGGCTTCCCAAGCCTGACTGGCTCAAGATCCGCCTGGGAGAT
>JALYTI010000607.1 GCA_030854375.1 Acidobacteriota bacterium
AACTCGAAGCCGACCTGAGGATCTCGCAGCGGGAATACTTTTTGCAGCTTCGTAATCGCCATGACGAGCTGCTTCGGGGTGCTTACGAATTTTCGGAGACGTCGTGTCTCGTTCGCAGCGAACCAGGGTTTGTGCAGCTCGGTCTCAGGCATCAACAAGTCGATTCAAGAGGAGCCACAGATGAGAACAACAATTAGATTTATATTAGTACTTGCATTGTTTGCGTTGCCTGGTCTCAGCCCGGCCTTCGCACAGTCGAACACCGGCCGTCTGGTCGGCAGCGTTACCGACGCCAGCGGCGTGATCCCCGGCGCTACGGTCGTCATCAAAGACAATCAAACCAGCAAAGAACGCACCATAACCACGAGCGGCGAAGGTACTTTCAGCGTGTCGCAATTGGATGTGGGTCTGTACTCGGTAACTATTTCGGCGCCGGGACATAAAACTTTCAGCGCTGGTGATGTGAAGATTGATATCGGGCAGGAATATTCGCTTAACGCGACTTTAGAAGTAGGCCAGGTCTCCGAGAACGTGACCGTGGTGGCCGGTGCGGACGTAGTTAACTCCACGAACGCCGAGTTGAGTAATACGATCAGTCCACGGCAAGTACTTGAGTTGCCATTGAATGGGCGCAATCCGCTGGCCTTACTCAATACTGTCGCGGGTGCCAACGCCACCAGCGTTTCGATCAATGGAGAGAGGTCATCGACCACGAACTACACACGGGATGGCATCAATGTCCAGGATAACTTCATACGCACTGGAGGCTTTGTACAGGATCGGCCCACTGTTGATGACACAGGTGAGTTCACAGTAGTAACTCAGAATGCGAACGCCGACCTGGGCGGCGGGGGCTCTACTCAAGTGCAGCTTGTTACGCCTCGCGGCGGCGAGAGTTTTCATGGAGCGCTATTTGAGTACAACCGCAACGTCAAATTCGCGGCCAACAATTTCTTCAATAATGCCGCAGGTATTAAACGGCCATTTCTCAACCGCAATCAGTTTGGCGGAAAAATCGGCGGACCACTTGTGCTTCCTCATTTCGGTGAAGGCGGTTCATCGCTGCTAAGGGGAAAAGCCTTCTTCTTCGCGTCCTACGAGAGATTCATTCTGCGCCAGCAACGTTCGCTAACGCGTAACGTTCTACTGGCCTCAGCGCGCACCGGAAACTTTACTTATACAGACAACGGTGGTGTCACGCGCACAGTTAACGTCCTTACCGGTGCGGGCTTCACCGGAGCGATTCCAGCGTCGGCTGGGGGTGTGCTAGCTGTCGACCCGACAATTCAAAGACGAGTACTTGCTAATTCGCCTGCGGTGGGCAACTCCACTATTGCGAATAACGGGCTTACTCAACTGTTGCAGTTTAACCAGTCCGACAATGATACTCGCAACGGGTTCACTACCCGGCTCGACTTCGACATTAATAACCGAAACAGCCTGAACTTCGTTTACAAGTACAACAACAATGGCGACGAGCGCCAATCGGATACGGGAGGCTTCGGCACACATCCCTTCGTGCGCCAGAGCGGACCTACTCAGTTGTTTGTCGCTTCCTACCGCACCACGATCGGATCCAGTTTCGTGAACGAAGTGCGCGGTGCGTACGAACCAGCCGAGCCATTCTTCAAGCAGTCGTCGCTTCCCAGCGATTTCATAATTGGTCAAATCGCAGCCAATGGATTGCCGACATCGGGGTTGCCACTCGGTCTCAGCACCCCGGAGGCAAGCTTTGAAGATCAGGGCCGCAACACCAGACAGTACACCCTGCAGGACAACGCCTCGTATAGTCTGGGCAATCATTCACTCCGTTTCGGAACGGATCTAAACGCCCAGCGGATTCAGGTGATTAGTAATTTTAATCGCACGCCGATCTATGCGATTACCAACACTAACAACCCCCTGACACCGCGCCTGCCTGCGAGTCTCTACCCTGGAGGCATCAGTACAACCCAACGGGGCCGCGCGGATGCGTTACGTTACCTGCTGGGTGGCGTCATTGGTGTGGGTTCGGTGGCCGCGAATTTCGTCAATCCGACGGTTGGTCGCCAGCTTGGCGCTCCACTGATCCAACAGCTGAACTTTGACACCATAGGTTCATACTTCAGCGACCAGTGGCGTGTTTCGCCGCGTCTCACGCTTAATCTGGGCGTGCGGTATGACATCTTCACACCTCTACGCAATCCTGATCGAGTGTTTTTGGAACCAGTTATTCCAGCAGGAAAGAGTGTCGTCGACGCTTTGCTGGATCCAAACGGCACTTACAATTTTGTAGGTACCAATTCGGGCGTGCCGGGACGCTTCTACCATCTGGACAAAAACAATTTTGGACCGGTGGTAAGCTTTGCGTATTCACCGGAATTCAAGAACAATTTTCTGGGGACGCTCCTGCCAGGCGAGGGACGAACTGTCATC
>JALYTI010000113.1 GCA_030854375.1 Acidobacteriota bacterium
AGAAAGCACTGATTCAACGTCGCGAACAACGCGAACCGAGTCGTGCGGCTGAATGTCAGCTTGCCGGCTCAAAACAATATTGACGCGGTGTGGCAGCGGATTTTTCAAAGTTTGCCAGGTCTTATGACCCATCACGCAGGCATGACCCATTGTCGTTTCCTTGAAAAACTTCATGTCGGAGGAGTAGTGCCAGGGCAGTTTGCCACTTTTGCCAATCGCACCATTTCTATCGACTGCGACGATTCCGATGATTGACATTCAAGATCGGTTTCCCTCAGGCAAAGCTTCCCACGCTTGTTAAGGTACCGGTAGCCCCTCAAGATCCCGCATTTCAATAGGACCCAGATTGAGTTTCTGTAATTCCGCCTCAATCTTGCTGCGATCTCCAACTGCCACTACAACCGCGGAATCCGGCTTCAAGTATTTCGCGGCTACGCGTTGAACGTCAGCTGCGCTTACCGCGTCTATGCGCCCGGGTAGCGTGTTGTAGAAATCGAGCGGAAGATCGTAGATGAAAAGCTCGTTAATGGTTGCCACGGTCTGTCCGGTAGTTTCAAACAGTCCCGCGAGCGATCGGGCGAAAGAATCTTTGGCTGTTTTCAACTCATCATCGGTCATGCGGGTTATTCGCATTCGCTCAAACTCGTTGAAAATCTCCCTGACTGCCGGCGCCGTGACGTTAGTGCGAACCCCGCTGCTTGCGTAAAAAGGTCCCTGACCCCTCCGATAATCGAACGTCGAGCGCGCCCCGTAAGTGTAGCCGTTTTTTTCACGCAGGTTCATGTTGATTCTACTGGAGAAGAGATCTCCAAGGGCCAGGTTCATCACCTCGAGCGGCACGAAATCGGGATTTGAGCGCGTCACTCCGACATGGCCTATACGGAGCGCTGTCTGCGGCGCGCCGGGCTTATCCACGATGACTATTCGCCGTGCGGTGTCCGCTTGCACGTCGGGACGATGAAACGGCGAAGGCTGTCCACTCCACTGGCCAAAAGATTTTTCAGCCAGCGTGCGCGCTTCCTTTTCTGTAATATCCCCAGCGACTATTAATGCAGCGTTGCTGGGCACGTAACCGGCTTTCCAAAAATTCCACATATCATCGCGCGTGATGGAGTTGTTGGAATCCTGCGTACCGAGTTCGATATAACCGTACGGGTGTTTGTTGCCGTAGACGACGTTGCTGAAGACTCTGTTGGCTAGAGCGTTAGGATTGTCACGCTGTTGCCTAATGAGCGTCAGACGAGTGTTTCGTACACGGTCAATATCTTTCTGAGGGAAGGCAGGTTGCAGTGCCACGTCTGACATTAGTTCGACGGCCGCATCTACATTCTTCTTCAAAGTGCTGACGCTGACCGCCGACGCGTCGCTGTACGAGAAAGTTGAGAGCGACGCACCGATCTGTGCGGCGTCATCGGCGATCTGGAGTGCCGACCGTCTTGTCGTGCCTTCGTCAAGCATGTCAGCCGTGAAAGATGCCAGGCCGGGCTTGCTAATGGGGTTCGCCTCGCTTCCGCTTAAGACAACAAGATTTGCGGACACGATAGGCAAATTGTGTTTCTCGACAAGAAACACCTTAAGGCCGTTGGCTAGCGTGAATTTTCTGGGAACGGGCAGGGTTAGACCGGACAGCTTTGCGGCTCCAGGCTGCTGATTTCTCCAATCCTGACCTGAGGAGTTACTTCCTTCGACCTGGGTGGTATCTTTTTCCTCATCCGCCGTCTTGGGAACGTCGTTTATGACTTTTTTCCCAGGCACACCATAAACCACAACCCGGGAATTTTTGCTGAGCTTCTCCTGAGCTATCTTTTGTACCGATTCACTCGTAGCTTTCTCATAACGCTCCAGGTCTTTTGCGAGATAACCCGGATCGCCGAGATAGTGGTTGTACTGATTCAGGCGGTCGGCCGTACCGCCGAAACCTCCGAGCGTTTCCAGGCCGCGAATGATCTGCGTTTGAACAAGATTGCGAGCGCGATCAACCTGGTCTTGAGTTGGCCCGTCTTTGGCGATGGCCTCCAGCTCTTCATCAATCGCCCTCTCAAGGTCTTCGGGCTTCACTCCGGGTTTAGCTGTTGCCTGAATGAAGAAGATGGAACCAAGCAAGCCGGCTTGGTTAAAGGCATTGACGTCCTGTGCAATTTGCTTTTCGTAAACCAGGCGCTTGTATAGGCGACTGTACTTGCCTCCTCCAAGGATGCGCGCAAGCAGGTCAGCTTCAGCGTCACCAGGCTTGAAAATCGGATCAGTCAACCACGCCATGTAAACGCGAGGTAATTCCACCTGGTCTGTCACGACCGCGCGTCTTTCAGAGGTGATGGGCGAAGTGAACGAATTAATCCTGGGGACCGGTGGACCCGACGCTATGGGACCGAAATACTTTTCTACCAGGGCCCGGGTGTTAGCTTTATTAATATCGCCGACAATAGCCAGGCTGGCGTTATTAGGCGTGTAGTAGAGCTTGAAAAACTCTCGCACGTCTTTAAGCCGCGCGGCTTCTATGTCGGCATGCGATCCGATAACGACAGGATAGTAGGGGTGGGTAGGTGGAAACAATTGATGATATACGCCCTCGGAAACCAGCCCGTAAGGAGAATTCTCGCGGCCTTGCCTTCGCTCGTTTCGCACCACGTCTCTTTGATTTGCCAGCTTGCGGTTGTCCAGGGTGTCGAGTAGGAATCCCATGCGGTCGCTTTCAAGCCAGAGCGCAAGTTCAAGCTGGTTAGAAGGCAAGGTTTCAAAATAGTTGGTGCGGTCAAAGCTGGTTGTTCCATTAATATTGCTGGCACCTGCTCCTTCCAGGAATTTGAAATGCGCGTCATCCGCAACGTGCTTCGAGCCCTGAAACATCATGTGTTCGAAAAGATGCGCAAAGCCTGTAAGTCCTGGCCGTTCGTTTGCTGGGCCGACGTGGTACCAGAGATTCACGGCCACCAGTGGCAGCCGGTGGTCCTCGAGCAAGATCACGTCCAGGCCATTCTTCAGTTTGTATTTCTCAAAATTTAATTGCGGATATTGACCGTGAGTCGCCCGCGTCAGTCCGGACTTCGCTGTAGACTGTGCGCGCACGGCGAAACCATTCGGGCAAAGGGATGCAGCGATTGTGAGAAAAAGCATAACTCGAAGGCGTTTCATGGCTACAATTTCTACCTTTCAATCTGTTGAGAATGTTTAGGAGCGCTGAACAGCGAAGGGCCACGCGATGTGATTGCTGTTAGAACTTTAGAATCAAATCTTCTAGTCCAAAAATGGTGCTAAGTCAATGATGGTTCACACTGCTACTGCAGCCGCCATTTTTCCGTGTGATTGATAGCCAACCAGCTTAAGGTGCTCATATCGTATGGCCAGCAAACCCTCGAGCCCATACAGTCGTTGACCATCGTCGAGAATTTCCAGGGTCGGCAAGGAATAAGGTTCGCGCGCGAGTAACGCTTCCACCTGCTCAACGTGGTTCTTATAAATGTGATAGTCGCCTAGCGTGTAAACAAACTCGCCAACTTCAAGACCACAAACGTGAGCCACCAGGTGCATCAGCAACGCGTAGGAACTGATATTAAATGGCACGCCGAGGAAGGCATCCGCCGAGCGCTGGTAAAGCTGGCAATGCAGGACTCGATCGCCTTCCACCTTAAACTGAAACAATGTGTGGCATGGAGGCAGATCGACATTATCCGCCTGCCGCGGATCCCAACCTGTCACAATCAATCGTCTTGAGTTTGGATTGTGCTGAATCTCGTGAATAAGATTCGCAATTTGATCCACTCCATTACGCTCGGGATATTCGCCGCCGAAAGATCGCCAAAGATAACCATAGACGGGACCCAAATCGCCTGGACTCCTGCTGAAGCGACGAGTGTGCTCCTCGTCAGCCCATTCGGCCCAGATGTCGACGCCTCTGCCACGCAGATTAGCTTCATTAGTATCGCCCGACAGAAACCAAAACAATTCTTCAGCGATCCAGCGAAAAGGGATTTTTTTCGTTGTTACAATCGGAAAGCCGTCACGCAGATCGAACCGCGTTTGATATCCGAAATGAGACAGAGTCCCGACGCCGGTGCGGTCATCATGCTCATGGCCATTTACAAGAATTGATTTGAGGAGATCGTGGTATTGTTTCATGAAGTGACGGCGACGAGATTATTACATGATAAGAACTTTAATGACATCGCGTACCCGTCCAGTTTGAGCATACTTCATGTATTTCGCTTAAGTCTTATTAACACCGCGGCTTCAGCCCGGTGGACAAGACTGCACAATCTCGGAACCGTTTCAACGGTTTCCCGGTCGTGGTTTTCGGAATTGTCACGCAAAGCAAACCGTTGAAACGGTTCCGAGATCTTAAAGAAAATTCCTAATCACCGGGCTGAAGCCGCGGTGTGAATGAAAGTTCAGAAATGGAAGACTGAACCAGTACTGACACGAAGTTGCTCGACTTTCCGGGACGCATTCAACCAGCTGCTCCGCGTTTTTGATGTCATCCCGCGAATCTTGTAAATCCTGTCGATTAGCGTGGTGCTCATTATAATACGTCGCGCAGGATCGCAAAACGAATGAAGCAATACAACATCTGTTTTCTCGGCTTCGGGAATGTTGGGCGGGCACTGGCTCGGCTCCTGATGACGAAAGCCGCGGAGTTAAAAGAACTCTACGGAATCGAGTATCGAGTCACCGGAGTTGCCAGCCGGCGGATTGGTTGGCTTGCGAATGTAGACGGGACCGGTCGGGCAAATGGCCTGACTGACTTTTCAATTCCTGCGTTGCTTTCAAACTCTGCGCCTCACGACGGCCAGGCATCAATGAATAGCATCGGCGATTGGCTCAGTCGCGCACAGCCTGACGTCGTCTTTGAGACAACTTCACTGAATCCCGAATCAGGCCAACCGGCAATAGATTACTTGCGCGCGGCTTTGCAATTCGGTGCGCACGCAATCACGGCCAACAAGGGTGTACTCGTCCACGGCTATCACGACCTGGCAGACTTGGCGCGATCCAAGGGCAAGCAGTTTCTATTTGAGTCGGCGGTACTCGATAGTGCGCCAGTGTTTTCCCTTTTTCGCGAGAGTTTGCCTGGCGTAAAGCTGCGCGGCTTCAGCGGAGTGTTTAGCTCCACTACCAATGTGATCATTGAAACGATGGAGGCTGGACGCTCGTTTGAAGAAGGATTGAAAACCGCGCAAGAGCTTGGAGTAACCGAAACGGATTCAGATCATGACATAGACGGTTGGGATGCCACTGTTAAAGTGTGTGCGCTTGCGAGCGTGCTTATGGACATTCCGTTAAAACCGGATGAAGTAAGCAGAGAAGGGATTCGCGATCTCAGTCCGAAAAAGGTGCAGGCCGGGCGGGCTGAGGGAAAACCATTCAAACTCATCGCGCGTGCGAAACAATCGGACAACGGAAAACTCAATGCTACCGTGCGGCCAGAACAGGTCCCAGCCAGTGATCCGCTTGGCAACGTTAGAGGCACCTCGCTCGCAATTCATTTTGAACTCGATATGATGCCAGGCCTTACTATTACTTCTCACCGCCCGAATCTTCAGAGCACGGCTTACGGACTGCTCGCCGACTTTATCAATGCGGTTCGCCATTGACCGGTTTTTTTGCATCGGGCTCCGCCCTCTGATGTGCGGAAGGTCTATGACCTTCCGTTAAGCAAACGTCATCGGGGCTGCGCCCCTATTTCGGCGAAAGTTTGGGGCATAGCCCGGAAGAAAAATAAGCTTGCGGAAGGGCGGAGCCCTTCCGCACATCAGGCGGCGCAGCCGAGAACCAAGTTGTATTTATTCAGATTCGCGCTATCCGCGTTCATCTGCGGCTTATTTAGATCTCACAATTTCCCGCACGCCTTCAAGCAACCGCTCAATCTCCTCGGCCGTCGTATAACAAGCGCATCCTGCACGTACTAAGCCTTCCGGCCCCAGCCCCAGCCGCTCGACAACAGTTGCTGCATAAAAATCGCCGTGGGAAAGAAACAACCCGCGTGCGGCAAGTTTACGAGCGACGTCGGTTGACGGGACGTTATCAACTGTAAACGAAATGGTAGGTGTTCTGGGCATTTCGGGCGGGGGTCCAAAGAGGCGAACCTTTTCGATCGAGGCTAGCCCATCCCACAGTCTTTGTACGAGCGCGGAACTTCGCGCGTGCAATTCGTGATACATCGTAGCTAACCGAGACCGTCTCGACATGCCGCCTGACAGCGACGCAAGGAAATCAACGGCGGCGCCAGTTCCTACCATGCCTTCCTGATTCTGCGTCCCGGTCTCGACATTTTCCGGCGGCGAGTCAGGCGCGGGAATGAGCTTGGGAAAGTTTATGGATTCCAACAATGCGAGCTTACCAAAGAGTACGCCCGCGTGTGGGCCATAAAACTTGTAAGCAGACATGCCGAGAAAGTCGCAGTCGAAGGCGCGAACATCCGCGAGCGCGTGGGGTATGTAATGCACAGCATCTACAAACACCAGGGCGCCGACGGCCCGTGCCATCCGGGTCGCGCGGCCCAGATCGTTGATGGTTCCGAGCGCATTTGAAGCTGCACCGATCGCGACGAGCTTTGTTCGTTTGGTGACCGACTGCTCAAAGCTCTCCCAGTCTAATTGGCCTGTCTCGGCAACCATCTTCACGGTTCTTATTCGAACCCCGCGTTCCATCTCAAGGTGGCGCCATGGCGCGACGTTCGCATGATGATCGAGTTCCGTGACCACAATCTCGTCGCTTTTGTCGTATGTCGCGCCCAACGCTCTTGCCAGATGGAAAGTAAGCGTGGTCATGTTTGAGCCAAAAGCAATCTCTTTAGCCGACGCATTCACAAGATCGGCGCACGCTTGCCTGGCACTTTCAATCGCAGAATCGGTTTCTTCGCTCGTTGGATAGGCCCAATGCGTGTTCGCGTTGTGGTGGTA
>JALYTI010000114.1 GCA_030854375.1 Acidobacteriota bacterium
GTTCGAAAGGATTGTTAACGCCGGCCGAACGCGTTTACCACCCGCCTCACGAAGGTAATCTCCAAGGTAGGCTATGACCTGAACATTTGAGCGCGCCTGGCGCTCAAACTCAGCCTCAACCTGCGCCAGCTCGGCAGCGATGAGGCTGAAGATGCGCTTCGCGGTAAGCTTTACATCCTCAAGCACTGCACTCTGTTCGGCTGTTTGCATTACATGTACCGCGATTCGGTTTAGCGGCGGATTGTTCGGCGGTTTCCCATCGTGCGCGACAAGTCCGGCATCCAATCCAACGTGCGTCTAGTTTGTCCGATAATTAGAAAACTGCATATCAATGCCGAAGTCTTTGCCTTTAAGAGTGGCGATCACTCCCTGAAGCGTATCGCGGTCCTTACCTGATACCCGAACGACGTCCCCCTGAATTGAAGCCTGGACCTTAGCCTTCGAGTCCTTGATGAACTTTACGACTTCTTTGGCTTTCTCCTGCGGGATACCCTGCTGAATCTGAACGCGCTGCCTGACCGTGCCACCCGCGGCCGGATCAACAGTTCCATAACTGAGGGCCTTAAGAGGCACGCCTCTACGCACTAATTTCTGCTGGAAGATATCATTCATATTCCGCAGTTTCGTATCATCTTCGGCCGTCAGCACCAACTCATTAGCTTCCAGGGCAACAGTCGCGCTGCTGCCTTTAAAATCGAATCGTTGACGCACTTCTTTGATCGTTTGGTTAATCGCATTGGTCAATTCTGCACGATCAATCTCCGATACGATGTCAAACGAATTCTGCTGGGCCATTGCGGTCTAAACGCCTTTGGATGATTCCACTTGTGGTTATTAATCAAGGGCAGGATAACATCAAATTGTCAGCATGTGAAAGTTGTCGCTAGGTCAAATAGATCCGGCGAGCGGGTGACGGACGAGCGCCGCAAGCGCGCTTTCCAGACCTCTAGCGGATGATTTTCTATAATTCCGTTTGAAATCTGAAATTTGAGATCTCAAAAGAGCCGAATCAAAAAAAGCAGTAAGACGGTTTCCAGGTTGGGAAGAATGCGCGTGCGCCAGCTGTCAGGCAATTTCCAGATTGAATAGTTTGGCGAAGTTGCTGGTGGTAATGCGCGCTATCTCTTCGACTTCCAAGCCATGAATGCCAGCCAACCCTCGAGCCACCTCAACCACAAATGCAGGTTCATTTCGCTTGCCGCGAAAGGGTATGGGACTCAAAAACGGGCAGTCAGTTTCAATTAGTAATTTATCCAAAGGGACTTTCTTTGCCACCATCCTGAGCTCGTCTGCTTTTTTAAAAGTCACGATTCCTGAGAACGAAATCAAGAAACCCAACTCCATCGCTTTCTCCGCCAGCCCGAGGCTGCCGCTAAAGCAATGCATAATTCCCGGAAGATTGGATCCGGCCCATTCAGAGTTAAGAATGTCGATAGTTTCGTCTTCGGCCTCCCGCGTGTGAACGATTACCGGCAAGGCTGCCCCTCGGGCCATGCGAAGCTGGCGGCGAAAGACTTCCAGTTGCACGCTGCGCGGTGAGTTGTCGTAGTGAAAGTCGAGCCCAATCTCACCCCAGGCGATCACGCTCGAATTGGTTGTAATTAACGCCCGTGTCTTCTCTTCTGCCCTATCGTCGTAAAGCCTGGCGTCATGCGGGTGAGTGCCAACTGCGGTATAGACATCTTGATGTTTTTCGCCCAATTCAACTGCGCGCTCGAATGCGGTGCTGTGTGGATCGCCAGTGCCGACGTTTAGAATTGCCCTAACGTCAGCATCGCGGGCGCGTTGAATGACTTGATCCCGGTCCGCGTCAAATTCCGGCCCATCAATGTGTGCGTGTGAATCAACGAACATCGGTTCGGGAGAGTTGACTGCGGATTAACCGCGAGGCGGTCTTCGTACTACCGTGAAATTAACCCTTAGCGATCAAAACTAATGATGCCCCTCTTGAATAAGGTTCTTATCATGCGCAGGCTATCAACTTCACGAAATGGAGTGATAGAAAGAATCGATTTGACATCCCACTCACCATTGATGCGCGAAAGAAGGAATCCCTCCTGCGGTGCAAGTTGACTGTCGCTCAGACTATCCGCTGCAACAAGTACCCTGGGGACCGCATGAGGCAACAAAGGAGCCACGTACATCTGCCTGATAAACTTTTCTTCCGCGACGCGCAAGAGACTTCGGGCGTCGGCATTCTTGGGTTCTTTCTGCAAAATCTTTTGAACGGTTGACCAGGCTAACTCGGCGTCCCCTCCATCAAGTTCCGCTCGAGCCGCTTTCAATAGTTCCGCAATAGTCTCAGGCACGTCCGGTAAGTCTTTTGTCGCGCTGAACCTTTCAGGAACTTCTCCCGTGACGCGCGCGATGCCCTTGCTAACCAGATCGTAGAGCTGACCGTAAACGTGAAAAGGAGAAGCATGCATGTTGTAGCAGATCTCTGCGACCGACATCCGCTTCTCAACAAAGTAAAATATTTGGCGTACCTCTTTACCCTCGCTTAGAAACTTGGTCCAGCCGGAATCCAGTTCCAGCATGGCGCGATCAGATGGAATCTTGCTGCGATAGCGTTTCCATTCATCGATCCGATAGGCTCCGTCCATGATCACCTTCGTCGGCTCAACCTCGATGCGAATGATATCGGCGGGTGGCGGTTCATTGTCATAGAGTTCAAAGTGGGCTTCTTCCCAAAGGAAAAGATCGTAGATTATGTCCAATGTACGGATGCGCAGTATCTCCAGGACATCCGCTTGAGGGAGCACTTTCGTAGACACCAGGATTTCACCCAACTTGCCGCCGGACTGCCTTTGGATTTCCAGGGCGGCTTTCAACTGGGACTCATCCAATTTTCCGTAGTGAATCAGCAGCTGACCCAGATATTCCTTTGGGTCGTTTGAACTTGCGCCGACTATCAGACCGTTATCGAAATAGATTTGTTTGACGATTTTCGCGCGCTCAAATTTAAGCATGCCCGTCTTCCTGCCTGTTGCGAGGAACTGCAACAGGTCGGCGACGTTCATCGTCGAGAGATTACCGTGGATCCCCATAGTCAGTTAGTTCTACCGAGGCATCGCCTTGTCATTGAGTTTGAGGAAAAGGGATAGCTGAAGTCGCACGCATTTGACCTTGCGGTACAGAGTACACGCGCCGCTAAGGGAGATTCAAGTGTTTAATCTGTGGGAAACTGTTTAAGATAATACAACCCGCCGGCCGATGACGATTCCGTCATGCCCAAGGCAGTTGGTCAAACCCTTACCACGCATGCTAATAGTGGGTGACAGTTGTCACCCGAACGGCAATTGCAAGGAACTAACAATTTGAGTTTCAAATAGTAGGTGGATTTGGAGCATGCCGGTTCCATTTCAGCCGGGGAGCGAAAAACAGGGAATGGATCCGTATCGAAAGGGTGACTTCGAAACTTTGGTTTACTAGTGGCGCCGCAAGAAAGAAGGCGCGATAACAGCGAATTGCAGCACACTAGCGGGCAGCCAGAGTGCAATGGCGACGAGTCGATCCCGCCTCGCTTGTTTATAATCAGCGTCGGCGGTCCTCAGCGAGCCATATTTGATCTGCCAGAGAATTAACGACACGGGGATGATAAAAAACAAAGCAAGGACACCAATTGTACCGCCACTCCAGATAAAACCGACGAAAAACATAACCCACATCGCAGATGCCATATGCCGGATTAGTTTCGCGTGATTGCAAGCATCGTTTACTTTCGCTTGCAAATCAGCGCCGGCGGCGGCTACTGCGGGATCAATATCCGTGGAGCAGAAACGGCATTTGGTGCTATCACTGTAGATCATTTGTCCGCAACTTGGACAAGGGAGAGTGCTCGGTTGATTTGATAGGATTGATTGACTCATGAAAAACTCCTTTCGAAGAACGTGCTGGCGGAAACTAAACCCCTCGTGAGACGTTCTCGCGCGAAAGCGTTCCGCAGAGCGGCCGATAACTTAGCCGCGCATGGCCGTCGCCTGCGGAAGACCGCCGATTCTGAACTCTAACTACTCGACAATACGATCATTCCAATCACCACGAATACCAAGCCCATACCGAGAAATCCCAGGCCCATTGCGACCATGCAACCTGGTACAAGCCAACGTGAAGTCGCCGAATCGATTTCAGCGCCTTGAGGATTTGCCGGATCATATCGGACCTCAACCTTTTGGCCCAGGCGATGAGTTGCCGGCATTGTCCCGAACTGCGACTCAAATCGCACCGCGTGCCCTGTAGAGGTTGCGAAATCAACGACCGGGCAATAAACGCCGCCACTGCCGGGGTTGATGACTCGCTTCACGAGATCCACAACTGTTCCCGTCGCCGATACATTGCGAGCCGACTGGCGCGACTGTTTCACTGCCGCTACGACGCCGCCAATCAGAACGGCAAAGCCAATCAGGACGAAGAGCACGCCGATAAGTAGTAAAGCACCCATTCCTCAGATTACGCAGAAATTGAAGCGCCAAGGGCGCGAAATAATCTGTTGACCCGGTTTAGACTTCAGATGAAACCTCGAATCTTGTTGTTGACCAAAGTCGGCGGGGGTAAACCACCCTTCCCAACCTGAGAGATTTCCAGTCTTGAGTGACCTTATTCTGGTTTCCAGTTTTGAGTAAACTTCTCCTAGTTTGAAAGGCTGTCAATTCGCGAAAGAACGATCCAGCTAGAGGAACCTCACAGGTCAGGAAGGGTGGTTTACCCCCGCTGACTTTAGTCAACAACAAGATTCGAGTTCTCACACAGCCTCGGTTGGCCGAAGCTGTTACATTTCGCGCCTTTGGCGCTTTCCCGAGTCTCGTAGCTGAACTTCCTCACCTTAAAATCGCAGCGACAAACAACTCAAGCCGCCATCCATTTTCTGAAATTCAGTCATATCGAGTGCGATGGTCTTGTAACCCAGATCTCGCAATTTCTTTTCTAATTCGCGAAAACCGGCAGCTACCAACACATAATCATTGATGCGTACACAATTGGCAGCATACTCTTCAGCGGGGTCCACGCAAATCAGATCGAAATGGCGAAACTCTTCGCGGTGGGCCAGCGACTCGATGATCACCAAACGATTGTCTCCCAAGTACGCGAGTCCACTCTTGAGATGAAGAATCCCCGGTGAAGCAGACGCAGTCGATAATGACTCCTTATTCGGCGATTGTATTTCTATGAAGCTGGAAGTATTGCCGAACAATGTGAGCAGTTCGGCCAACGGTTGTGCGCCCGCCTCATTCGTGCGCTCGGAGATGCCGATGAAAAAATGATTGCCTGCCTGGCATATATCGCCGCCGTCTAGCGTGCCCGGCTCAAGAATACAATGTAATTCAGCAAAAAACTGGCCGAGTACATTCCTCATATCTGCGACTTCGCCGGTTCGGCTCACCGCGCCGGGACGGGTAAGGATGGCCCGTTGCTGTGTTATTCCCTTGCCATCACATTGATCGACCAGGACTGCTGTGTCTTCGACGAAGGTGGAGTCAGGATAACCTTCATCAGGTTTCAGCCGCGTTAGTGTTAGACCACACCGCTCGAGCGCCGTGCAGTATGCGTCGTGTTGCGAGATGGCGCGCGGATAGTCCGGCTGTCCCAGCGAGACGGTCGTAAGTCCCTCGCCGAAATTCCTGCCTGGCTGACGAACAATTGCTCTACGAAACACTATTTATTCAAAGGCGGTGTCTCCCCGCTCTTCCTCATAGCTTTGTTCTATTATTCAACTTGAGTCCTAAGCGGCTGACGACACGGAACTATGGCCGCACAGCTTGTTCGCGATTTATGATGACTCCATGACGCCTTCAAGGCGCTTCGGTCTGATGATCTCGTTGGGCGGAGTCTTACTCATCATTGGACTGTTTGTAATCTTCGGTCACTGCCCGCCGCAAGGTATCGCATTCTCTGGTAGTGCTCTGTTTCAGTGTTGCTAATTGGTGGCCCTCTGATTTGGTTCGCGGCTACACTTAACACGCCTATTCAACAGAGATAAAATAAAAGTATGAACAACATGAATAACAATAAAAAAAAGTTGTCACCAGCACAACGTCAAGAACTACTCAGAACATTGAAAGCCCGTTTTGAGAAAAAAACGAACCGCCATAAAGGTCTTGAATGGGCTAAAGTACAAGCAAAGCTGGAAGCCAATACTGAAAAACTGTGGTCGCTCAACGAAATGGAAAGAACTGGCGGTGAACCGGATGTTGTTGGTCATGATAAAAAGACGGGCGAATACATTTTTTATGATTGTTCACCGGAAAGTCCTAAAGGCCGCAGAAGTGTTTGTTTCGACCGTGAAGGGCAGGAGTCAAGGAAAGAACATAAACCAGAAAATAACGCTATCGATATGGCTGCTGCCATGGGCATTGAGCTTTTAACCGAAGAACAATATCGAGAGTTGCAGAAACTTGGAAATTTCGATGCGAAAACGTCGAGCTGGGTGAAAACACCTTCTGATATTAGAAAACTTGGCGGCGCCCTCTTTGCTGACTACCGCTATGGCAATGTCTTCGTGTATCACAACGGTGCGCAATCCTATTATGCCGCCAGGGCGTTCCGTGGCTCGCTAAGCGTCTAAATTTTGCCCAGACAGCTAAAGCAGTCAGCTAAATTTGAATTCGTGGACGGATCACCTGAAAAAGAAAGAAATTTTCGCAGATTTAGGTTCGAACCTCACCCTCAATTTCGGAAAACTCTTTGTAGTAATGGAAGAACCACAAGACTCGCGCCGCCGCACCAGACCAAGAATAGCAACACACTAACGGAGCACTACCCATTCTCTAGAAAGACGCTTCCCCCTCATCAAGTTTAGAATGGGCAGCCGGACGTTCAGAGTCCAACCTTTAGGTTGACGAGCTACGCCCGCGGCAAGCTAAAGCTTGTACTCCAAACTCTCTTCAGTTGAGGCGTCA
>JALYTI010000608.1 GCA_030854375.1 Acidobacteriota bacterium
GCGTTGGCGGGATGATTCGTCCGCAATATTTCGTGCTAGTAATCCGGAGTCCCACTTTTCATCAATCAGATTCTGAACCATCGGAATTACGCGAACCTGGGGTCGGGTCTGTCTGATGAAGTTTAGAGCAGGCACATCAACATAGATCGCCAGGGGATTTCCGTCCGTGCCTGCATTCTGAAGGTGGCCCCATTCCGCGATCACCCAATCGAGATGATCGAGATTTCTCTCCAGCGAGGCTAAACTGGATTCGTCCCAGTTAATGTAGAAACCGATCGAGAGCGGACGCGTCGTAGGAACAGCGGGCGGCGGAATCGCGGGTGGGGGAACCAGCGCGGTCTCTGATGCTCGTTTGCCTGGTACGACGCGCTTCGTCGTAGCAAGCGCGTGCTGCAATTCAGCCTGTGCGCGCTTCGCTTTTTGCTCCACGGGGTTTGCGGGAAGGTTTGGACGCTTTGGTCTGATATCAGCCGTATGAGGCAGACTTGCTACCGGCCGGACATCGAAACTGGGAAGGACCGGATTGATCAATACACTTGCGATGAAGATCGCAGCCATGCCGGTAACAAGGACAGCGAGCGCCAACCAGGTTCGGCGTACTCGTCGCCAGCGACGGCCCAGCGGGTCATAGAAAACTGGTGATTCAGAGGATGACAATGACGAGTCTCCTACCTAATGCAGATTTGTAATCTCTCACCCAAGTGGTTTGTGGTCAAGTGGACCATTGTCAGAAGTCAGAGGACAGAGGTCAGAGGTCAGAGACCAGAGGTCAGAGACCAGAGGTCAGCGCGGCTGACCTCAGTGAGCTAGACTGAACTCCAATCCTGGGTGAACACCTGACACTTGCATCCGACTTCACTTCTGGCTTCTCCCTTCTGTCCTCTGACCTCTGACCTCTGTTCTCTGTCCTCTGACGCAGGTCTCGTGAAAAATAAAGAAGCCGTCTACGCTCGAGCGCAGACGGCTTCCGGTGAACTGTTGGGATTGGCCTGAGGCTGACTGTGTGTCGCTTCCGAAAAGGAGGAACACTATGCAGTGAGACTTCTGAACCTAAATCCTAACGAGTTAGTTTCCGGTTCAGAGGTCAGGCCGCAGCCACCTCACTGTGATAAAAACTCATATATTTAGAATCACCTCCTTTCCAGTGTTATGTCGATAATAAAATACAAGAGCGGAGTCGTCAATTGGTTTTTTGAGGCCTTCGACGCAAACCGCCACGGGCGAAGATTCCCTAAAATCAGGCGCGGCTAAAGGCCAACTCGCCGCCTGCATAAACCTTCCACGGGTGCTCGATGCCGAAAAAATAGGCGATTTCGCGATAGTCATCGCAATCGTGGATCACGAAGTCGGAAATCTTACGCGGTTCGAGCGAGCCAATTTGAGCGCCGCGATTGAGCGTGTATGCCGCATTGATTGTTGAGGCGGTTATTGACTCCGCAGGAGTCATCTTCATGTGGGTACACGCCAGGGAGAGAATCATTGGCATTGAAGGAGTAGGAGAAGAGCCGGGATTGAAGTCAGTGGCCAATACCAACGCGAGTCCGGCGTCAATCATGGCGCGAGCGGCCGGATAACGATTTGATCCAAGCGCGTAAACTGAACCAGGCAAAAGCACCGGTTGTACGGCGGCAGATTTCAGTGAAGCGATTCCTGCAGGGTCGGTGTACTCCAGGTGATCAGCCGTCACTGTATTCAGCTCGGCGGCCAATTTCGCTCCGCCTGACAGCGCCAGTTGGTCCGCGTGCATACGCAGGCCGAGGCCGTGACAACGTGCTGCCGAAAGTATTTTCCACGACTCGTCAGTAGTGAACACATTTTCTTCGCAGAAGACGTCGCAATACTCCGCGAGTTTCTCCTCGGCCACCCGCGGCAACATTTCCTCGATAATTAATGAGACGTATTGTTCACGACCTGACTTGTATTCAGGAGGAATATCGTGTGCGCCAAGGAACGTAGCAACGTAGCGAAGCTGGGTTTCACGATTCAGCTGTTTAATCGCGCGAAGAATCTTCAGCTCGTCTTCGAGAGTGAGGCCGTAACCGGACTTAGCTTCAACCGTGGTCGTGCCGCAGCGCAAAAACCAATCAGCGTAACGCTTGCCGGCGCTGACTAACTCATCCAGCGTCGCCTCGCGGGTGGCGCGCACGGTGGATTGGATTCCGCCGCCGCGAGAGGCGATCTCCTGGTAAGTAGCGCCCCGGGCACGTTCTTCAAACTCGCCTGCCCGCGTCGCTGCGAAGACAGGATGCGTGTGCGCATCCACAAAACCCGGCATCACAATTCGGCAGCCCGCATCGATCACTTCGCAGTCAGCGGTGATGAGCGGTTCGATCTCTTCGCGAGAACCCACCTTCTCGATCCGATCACCAACTACCAACAATGCGCCGCCGCTCACGATCGACAGTTCCCGCAT
>JALYTI010000609.1 GCA_030854375.1 Acidobacteriota bacterium
TGGAAAGCCCACGTCTATCGAAGAACTTGCCCAAGGTGCCGAACGTGACGGCGATACTCCCAAGCAAGCAGACGTGTTCGGCCTTAGCGTAACGCAAAAAAGGCGGCATGAGCTCACGGTATAGAGTCTTGTGGCGCCTTTTTCTTATTGCGAGTCAAGAATTACCCAACGCTTCACGTGGCGTAGGGCTCCCCCAAAAACCAAATTTGGGATTGAAAACTTATTCCAACCATAGCGAGGCGCACGAGGCGCACGAGACGCTCGCGGCCTGATTAGTTCAGGTTATTGTTCGAAGGAGACAAAGAAGATGACAGTTAAGAAATACCTCAAAGAATCGATAAAACTAGGCGACAAGGATTTGACGGTTGAAACCGGGCGAGTCGCCAAGCAGGCAGATGGTTCCGTGATTATCCAATATGGTGACACGATGTTGCTTGTTGCCGCGGTAGGCGCCCCCCATATCCGGGAAGGAATTGATTTCTTTCCCCTGACGGTTGAGTACCGCGAAGCAAATTACGCGGCCGGACGGATTCCCGGCAACTACTTCCGGCGCGAAGGACGGCCGACCGAAAAAGAAACGCTTACCAGCCGTCTCATCGATCGTCCGTGCAGACCACTATTTGCGGAAGGTTACCGTAATGAGACGCAGGTCATCGCCAGCGTCATTTCTGCTGATCCTGACAACAATCCCGACGTGATTGCTATTACCGGCGCTTCATGTGCGCTTTACCTTTCAGACATTCCCTTTATGAATCCCATCGCGGGCGTACGGATTGGGCTGATTGAAGGCCGTTACATTGTTAATCCGACCTACGATGAAGTCCGCGAGTCGCGGTTGAACTTGATCGTCGCTGGCACGGAAGAGGCCATCGTCATGGTCGAAGCGGGTGCGTCGGAGGTTTCAGAAGAGATCATGCTCGAAGCCTTAATGCTCGCTCACAAAGAGATTAATCGCCTTTGTCGCTGGCAGAAAGAGCTTTACAAAGCGCTTGATATACAAAAACGGGAAGCGGTTCAACCTCAGCTTAATGAAGAAATGCTGGGAGAAATTCAGCGCAACTATTCCGATCGTTTGCGCGCTGCCCTGGATTCAACCAATCAGGAAAAACGAGACAGTTATGCCGCCGTCGATGCCCTGAAAAAAGAGGTGGTGGAGGGTTATCCGGAGGATGAACCGGAAAAAAGACAGATGGCGAAAAAGGTTTTCGACCACTTGAAGGAAACCATCTTTCGTGATGACATTCTCAATAATCGGCGCAGGCCCGATGGCCGGCGGTTCTCCGAAATACGACCGATAAGCTGCGAAGTTGGCTGGCTGCCACGCGTACACGGCTCCGCGCTTTTCACTCGCGGTGAAACTCAGGCGCTCGTTACAACCACACTCGGTACCAAAGAGGACGAGCAGTTTATGGACGACCTCGAAAAAGGTGAGGTCAAGCGTCGTTTCCTACTCCACTACAACTTCCCGCATTACTCGGTTGGTGAAGTAGGCCGTTTTGGATCGTCAAGCCGGCGCGAGATTGGACATGGTGCGCTTGCGCGCCGTGCGATCGAGCCAGTACTGCCCGATGAGTCGGTATTTCCTTACACGCTTCGCATCGTTTCTGACATTACAGAATCAAATGGTTCGTCATCGATGGCCAGTGTTTGCGGAGGCATACTATCCTTAATGGATGCAGGCGTGCCGTTGAAAGCGCCGGTCGCGGGAGTTGCGATGGGTTTAGTTATGGAAGGTAATAAGTATGCCATTCTAACGGACATCGCGGGCGCAGAGGACCATTATGGTGACATGGACTTCAAAGTCACTGGCACTAAAGAAGGCATCACGGCGTTGCAAATGGACATTAAGATTGCAGGTATCAACGCTCAGATCATGGCCGAGGCACTTGAACAGGCCAGAAAGGGCCGCTTGCACATCCTCAGCGTCATGGAGCAGGCGATCGCTGAGCCACGTGGCGATATCTCGGCCCACGCCCCACGAATCATCCAGATCAAAATCAATCCGGATAAAATTCGCGACGTCATTGGACCAGGCGGCAAGATGATCCGGGCGCTGGTCGAAGAAACAGGCGCAAAGATTGACGTGTCTGACGACGGCACGATCTCAATAGCCACGGCGAGCGGCGAAGCTGCCGAAGCCGCAGTAGCTCGAATTCGGGGAATAACGGCTGAAGCTGAGATAGGCCAGACCTACCTGGGCACCGTTTCCCGCATCGTGGACTTTGGGGCGTTTGTTGAAATCTTTCCGGGAACAGACGGACTGCTTCACATCTCTGAAATCGCTGACCGGCGAGTGAAGGATGTCCGGGATGAGTTGAAGGAAGGACAGCAGATTCTCGTCAAATGCATCGGGAAGGAAGGCAATAAGATCAAACTTTCCCGAAAGGCCGTCTTGCGCGAGGAAGACCGCAAA
>JALYTI010000610.1 GCA_030854375.1 Acidobacteriota bacterium
GCGAATACGATTCATTGAAGCCTTCGACCATCAGGTCGGTATCCATTGTCATTTCAGTATTCGTCCACGGCGCTTCGAATTTGCCGCCCTGGAGTCGCAGGCCCGGAGCCCGTCGTGGCTTATAAATAACGAACGCCTGATCAAGTGCGAAGGGCTTGCGATTGAAAAAATCCGTGAACGTTTGGTTAGTCGAGATGTTATCAGCGAAGCTGCCGGTGGCGAATCGTAATCCCCAATCGAATTCCTCGCCGATTGAGCCACGCATGGCAAGTCGCGCGCGAACTCGCATACGATGGCGCGAACTCAGATCATTGCCAAATACTGCAGGATTGGCACCGTTGGACAGGCTGTTCGATAAGCCGAAAAACGATTCTGACCTAAGGCGAATATCGCCACTGAATTTTATCGGCCCAATATCAGCCACGCGGGCCTCCACCTTCTTCAGGCGGTCATCGATCGTGGGAGACTGAGTTGGTTGTGCTGGAGCGGCTGTTATCACTGCCGGCGAGTTGGGCGCAGTCAGGTCGCCCCGAAGTCTACCGGCCAGAAGCTGTATGGTTTGCTGTTGTTCTACAACCAGCTTCTGGAGTTGCTCAAGTTTCGAACTCTGTTGCTCAAGCGCGTGCTCAAGCGCATTCAGGCGGTCGTCTGTGGAACTCGGCGAGGAATCCGAGCCTGCGCTGGTGGTGACGGGAGTGCCAGTGGTTCCAGTGACAGAGGCTGCTTTGGTTTTACTAGCTGGAGCACCTGTGGCGGAACTTACTTGATTGGCATCGGCAAAACTTGATTGAGCGGAATTCTGAGCCAGAGCGCGCTGCACGCCTGGCCAGAAGAATAATAACGAGCCTATGAAAAGCCAGGATGAAAGTCTCCTGATATGTGGGGTAATAAGCATGGCAGTTTCACTCCTGTTCGAATGAGAGCAATTTACAGAACCACACGTGGGAACGAGCCGCGCCTGCTAAGGCTCCGCCTACCGCTACCCGCTTCGCCTGCGGGTTCTGTATGCGAATGCGCGCGGATTCACGCTCCAGAATGAACCCGCGGTCTTAAAGCAACATTAACGATAACTTAAATCGGTGTTAATTGAAGGGTGGCGTTTGAACCGCCGACAGACTAGAAGGTCCCAAAGCTAGTCGAGCAACACGCGTGTGTTCAAAGCTTCGGCTCTCTCAATCGCTGTCAGCAAGCGAAGAAACTGCGAATAGTTCTTGCCGCGAGCCGTAAGACGGGTAATTTCCGACTGGCTCAGATCGTTGCGCAGAATGAGATCGAGAAAATCGTAATAATCGGCGGTCGCTTCAAAAGGAAACTCGCGAACGTAACTGGTTTGGTTATGATCATCGGAACGAAATCCGGCAAGCAGGTCAAATACATTGTCGGTCGTAAGTCGCGCAGCTTCTCTCGACAGGCGAATCGGCACCCGCAATTCAAAAAACCGCAGCCCTTCAGGAGTCGTCACGCGTCGGAGCTCCTTGGTTGCCTCGCCGTCAAAAGGCGACTCAGCGTCAATGAGTATGCGCAGGAGTCGTGGCTGATCGCCGGTGTCGATCGTATCGAGTGCGAGCTGCACTCTGTCGGCAAGAAATTTCTCAAACTGCGCTTCGATGGGGTAAGTGATTCGTCCAAGGCACCCAACAGCTTCGCCTTCGGCGGCGGCGCTTTCAGGCAAATACGAAGGACAGCTGAGGCAGATCGTGGTCTCCGCCTGCATCAGCTCGATTTCCTCGCGAGCGTTTTCAACCCAATCAACCTTTTCCTGCGAGGGCGCACTCGCGTCGCCTGTTGTCAGGCGCGTGTGAAGGCTGCTGAGCCGGCCCCACTCACGCAGGTGCTTCTCCGAGTAGCGAGCGCGTAGGACACAAGGGTATTGAACGGCGAATTCGAGCGACATTGGTTCCAGTTATCTGTTTGACGCCTGCTTCAATTTCGTTTCAAATCACTAACACAGTGCCTATGAAGGAGCAAGCACATCAGCGCTCGCGGTATCCCCCAGGCCCCAGCAGGATGATTCCGCTTTCCGGCTTGTTTGCTTATCGCCGTGGCCCGCTCCCTTTTTTTCAGAACCTCGCGCAACAGTATGGCGATATCTCATATTTCAGGCTGGGACCGCAGGAAGCGTTTTTCCTAAATCATCCCGACTACATCAAAGATGTTCTGGTAACGAATCACCAGAATTTCATCAAGGGCCTCGCCCTGCAACGTGCGAAGCGATTGCTGGGTGAAGGGCTATTGACGAGCGAAGGGAAATTCCACCGCCGGCAAAGGCGTTTGGCTCAACCCGCTTTTCATCGCGCTCGTATTGGTTCTTATGCGAGCGTTATGACGAACTATGCCTCTCAAACACGTGAACGCTGGCAGGACGGCGTCACACTCGATATCTCTGAGGAGATGATGCGGCTCACTCTGGCAA
>JALYTI010000611.1 GCA_030854375.1 Acidobacteriota bacterium
CGGGGTTCACCGGCGCTACGTTGTGCGGAGCCCGAAGTCTGATAACTTGTCAAAGTCCGGACAGGCATTCCTGCCTGTGTCCATTCAAAAACATCAACGACAGGAAGGCTGCATTACTGTTGTCGATAAGGTTTCTTTTGCGAATAAAGCTGCAATCGCTGCCGCGCTTCTTCTCCCGCATCCTTTGCAAACCCCGGAAACGCCAGAGCCTTATTCTCCCACTTAATCGCCTCGTCAAAATTTCCAGCCTCGGCATAAGCGGCGGCCAATGTATCTAAAACCAATGGATCCTCCCAGTTAGTTAATTCAGCAGCCTTGCGCGCATATTCGACTGCCTTTTTCCCATCGCGGACTGGTTCCTTTGGACTGGTGGCCCATATCCAGGCCACGTTATTGTAAGACTGCGCGTCACGCGGCTCGATCTCGATGGCTTTGGTGTAGTCGCTGATGGCGCCCTCAAGATCGCCTTTCTGAGATCGTGCCAGGCCGCGGCGATTGTAGTAAGCCCGCGGGTAACGCGGATCGATATCTATGGCTTTAGTGTAATCACTGATGGCTCCATCAAGATCGCGCTTGTTTTCGCGTGCGAGGCCGCGATTGTTGTAAGCCGGTATGTAACCGGGCTCGATCTCGATGGCTTTGGTGTAGTCGCTGATGGCTCCATCAAAATCGTTTTTGCGAAATCGTGCGAGGCCGCGATTGTTGTAAGCCTGTATGTAACGCGGCTCGATCTCGATGGCTTTGGTGTAGTCACTAATGGCTCCGTCAAAATCGCCTTTTCCTGCGCGCCCGCTGGCACGATTGTAGTAAGCCTGGGCGAAACGCGGATTAAGTTCAATCGCTTTCGTGTAATCGGCAATGGCTCCATCGAAATCGCCTTTCGCCTTGCGTGCGTTGCCGCGATTGTTATGAGCCTGTATGTAACGCGGTTCGAGCTCGATGGCTTTAGTGTAGTCACTAATGGCTCCATCAAGATCGCCTTTTTTATTCCGTGCGAGGCCGCGATTGTAGTAAGGGTCCGGCGCACGGGGAGCGAGTTCGATGGCTTTGGCGTAGTCGCTGAGCGCCCCATCATAATCGCCTTTTCCATCCCGTGCGTTGCCGCGATTAACATAGTCTTCGGCGGTAGTGGGCGTTTGACCCTGAACAGGCCAGACAACGAGAAACATAACACACAGCAATATTAAATTTGTAGCTCGTGTCATCTGGATACTCCTGTCGTAAACCTCAAAAGCAAGAATGTCTGGCCCACTACCTCCTGGTGCGGCTAAATCTGTGTCTTGCGATGGGCCACCAACCGCAACAGTCCGTTAATCGCGAGATGCAGGATCACATAAGCGATTATCGCCACCACAATGGGCAGCAGTAACGTATGTCCCTGATCTGTGCTCGGGCTGTTCACGATCCCTCTAAACGGGGCATAGAACGGGTTGGTCACGGCGACGATAAACTGAACAAAGCCCGCAGTGCTGTGCGCTGCCAGTAAGGCCAAAAGGAACCTCATTGCCAGCAGTGCATAAATCAAATAGAAAATGTAATCGATGACCTGGGAGATCCGGGCTGCGCCGCGCCCACGTTCAACCTCACGCTCGGTGTCAACTACCTCATTGACTGCCTTGGCACGAAATTGACCTGCAACCTCGTCCATTTTCCGCGCTTCCCTCGGTGGCGGACCCTGGCTCGCGCGCTCCGCAATCTCAGCTTGCACTTCACCTTCAACCTGCGCTTTTACCGACCCGTGTTGCACGGATCGCCTGGCTTCATCTGCCGCTAGTTTGTCGTCCATATTTTCTCCTGTTCTATTTTAGCCTTCATTCGCGTGTTTACAGGACGGATTGCAAAGTCTGTTCCGCTCGTCAGGTACCATTGAAACCTGTGCGCATAGGGCGGATGTTAGCGCCAGGAAATTTACCGGTCGCCTTGACTGTATCGAGAAAGCGCTTAGCTTCAGCCAACTTCGTACCGGCGTAAACGGCCATTATTCTATGCTTATCACTCACATTCGTATAGAACAAGTTTTCCGGATCTGCGCAGCGGGACGTGAAAACCTTATGATCCGGAAACAGAGCCTGCGTTCGCAAGCGCTCGGTTTCGGAAACAAACACGTCGCAGTTGTCATCGCGGACGCTCACGCTTTTTAGAACGATTGCGTAAAACAATTCTGTGTCAAAGATGACTGAATTCGCAGGCATGCGAAAAGGCAAGTCATTAGGCTTGAAAGTGTCGCGGGTTTTGCAAGCCACCAACGGGTTACCGCAAACAGATGCTCTCTTTGCACGCTTACCTGACACATGTGATTGACCGGACGCCTGACAATTAAGCGCGCTCGCAACTGCAAAGGCAAGGATGAAGGCGGAAGGATGAAGGATGAACAAAAACCTCGGTCGTCTCATAAATTGAT
>JALYTI010000115.1 GCA_030854375.1 Acidobacteriota bacterium
CCCCAGCGAGCACAACTACCTAATCAATCCCGGACATTCACTCGCGAAAAAGATCAAAGTGGTCTCGGCCGAACCATTTGCTCTCGACCAGCGGCTCTATATTGTTCGAAAACCAGCAAGGAAGAAGTAAGGGCAATATCGAAGAAGTCGGCCTCATCAGATTTGCACAGGCAAAAACCCTCAATTCCCAGTTTCCCCTGCCTCCTTCATCCACCGATTTCTGGAACTTGATCGTCATCACCCGAAGTTCAGAAGGGCTTCCAGCCTCGACTGAAAGTTTCGACAAGACACCCCGATTTTCTATTGACAAACCCTATCGGTGGTTATATACCTACTGGTAGGTATTCAGTGCGGAAGGAAAACCCTATGACCGAGACACGTAACCATATTATGGACGTAGCACGGGCCCAGTTTTTCAAGACGGGGTACGCCGGCACATCGATCAACGCCATTGTTGATGCGACGAAGTTCACTAAACCCACCGTCTATTACCACTTCAAGAATAAGGCCGAACTCTTCAGCTCCCTGGTACACGATGCCTATGATCGCTGTTTTGAGCATCGTCAGAATGCGGTCGGGGCGCACCTGCCCGCGCCTGAGCAACTCTACCAGGTGATCGCGGCTGACTTCGCCTTCTGTTTGGCAACACCGGATCTGGTGCGTTTTGTCGTGGCGCTTACCTTCGCCCTTCCGGATGATCACGCCATCGACCTGTCTGCGATTCATAGTCGGGACCATGAATTCTTTCGCGCACTGGTTGAACGCGGCATGACTACCGGCGAATTCGATTGTGCGAACGCTGGAGACACGGCGATAGCGCTTCAAGGGCTCATAGCAATCAACATCATGTCTTATTTGAAGATGGGCCACCCGCCCGAGTTTCTTTCCGCCCGCCGAGCGCGTGATGCCGCTAACATTTTACTTCAGGGAATTGCGGGGAAAGAAAAAGGAAAGGTCCATAAGAAAGGGAAGAGTGTAGGTGCCTGATGATCACGAAGGACTGGAAGCTTTATACCTCCTTCTACTTTTACACCCTGCTCTTGGTGGGCTTGGGCGTGGCGGCCGTGATCAGCGAAACGCGCTCGCTGGCCAGCATTTTATTTCTGTGTCTCACCGGCATCCTGCTATGGGGCCTGTTCGAGTATTGGCTGCATAGGTTCGTTTTTCACCTCGATGCGCAAAGCGAAAAGGGTCGCAATTTTATCTATGCATTGCATGCCTTCCATCATGCGAACCCGAAGAATACAGACGATCTTTTCGTGAGCTTGCGGCTAAGCTTGCCAATCACGCTTTTATATTGCTTGCTGGCTTGGGCGATCACGAGAAGCTGGCAGGCGATGGTTTTCCTGTTTATAGGTCTGATGGCAGGTTACTTCAGCTACGAATTTTTGCACTATCAGGCTCATCATCGCGCGCCTCGCATGCGCGTCTTTCGCTATCTCAAGATGTATCACCTGCTACATCATCATGCGTCTTCCGACCTGCGGTTTGGTGTCACCTCCCCGCTCTTTGACTGCCTCTTCGGAACATTTAAATCACCCCGCCGAAACCCGATCCCTAAGGTAAGAGTCAGTAAGAATGCTAAACGCGAAGACGGTGAGAAAAGGCTCCCGCAAAATCCCGTCTCCAAGATCACCCCCGTACCATGGAGCTAAATAAATTTTCCATATGTCATTTTTCATTTCTCATTTGTTATCGGAGCCCTGCGCCTCTCTTCTGCCATTCTTTACTTGAAGTAGCTGTAGACCGCCTCAATCGCAACCGACTGTAGCGTGTATCCGCATCCTGCTTCGGTCTATCACCACAATGTGAGCTGAGGTCGTAGGAGAAAATACTCCAGGTCGAAAATGGCTTCTTCAGGTACAAGACAATAATTGGGGACAAGTTAAGCCCGAAAGTTTGCTAATCAAGCAACAGAAATCTTCACAGCTTGTACGGTTATAAACAAAATGGCAGAACTGGGGATGCCGGAGAGCTATCCAGTTAGATAAGATCGCAAACGAAGCGGGTGAGGCTCTTTCACTGGAATGAATTAGCCAACAAAGCCTATCTCTTTCTCAATGGCTAAAAACCACAATCAAGGCTTCAGACGCAAAACAACAACAGATATATTCACGATTATGGTGTAGCGAGGGGTTTGTAAATAAGACCGATGACTATGCCGATGATAGTCCACTGGACGAAGTAAGCCACAGCCTGCATCAGAGCGAGTTTCAGCCCGATGTTCAGGTTCACGTAGTTGTGCAGCACAAATGCGCAAACCACGAAAATGCCAATGAGAACGCCGAAGCGCGCACCTTCCGTAATGCCCGATCCGCCCTGATGTATCATTGCGAAAATTATGGCGACAACCAGGATCGATATGAAAGTTGCGACCAATCCAATTGGCATAACAGTCATCATTTCTTCCTTAGGTCGGAATACGGCCGGGTACTTGTGGCCTTCATTGATAAGAGCTGGCACCAGCCACAACACTAAGAAACCAAAGGCAAAAGACGCGACCATGCCACCAAGCGCCGCCAGCCCGAGACGTGAATAGTTCATTTGCACTCCTTTACAAATTGCGGATCAAAATCACAGTCGGTTCGGCAGGACTGGTTCGCCCAAACAATGATGATTTTGGTAGGGCGAGATATTGAGACTCCTCTTTGCATTAGATTTCGAAGATTGCTCTTAATATCTGACCTCGGACTCACATAGAATTTACGCGAGAAAACTCGATGCTTAGCTTATTAAACGACCGAGGAAGCGGGCGCCAAACATTACACCAGTCACGGCTCTGATCGCAAAGAAATGTGACGCTTGTTTGGCGCTTGTATTGAGTGCTTTGGTCACGCTTTTCGGCGCGTGGGACGCCTTCTTTAATCACAGAGCACTCTGGATAAGGTACACAAAAACGCGCAATCAACTCATCGGGATCAAGTCAGCGCTAGAATACTTATCATCAGGAAGTGACCTGTCGGAAGAAGATGTTGATCGGCTTTTGCAAAGGTTTCAGGCTGCTTTGGAGCGTGCCGATGATCCATTTCGACATAAGGAACCTCCTCAAAGCTTCGTAACTTCGGACTCTCCATTCTTTCGAGCATTCGTGAGTTCGATCCAATAAGTGGAGCATGAAAAATACATAAAGGACTTGAAGCTATGTTGGGCCATAGCGTTTGTTCTATCCGAGAAAGCCTGCCTAGACGATCGGGATCGATTGTTTGCGAGCGACCAGGCAGATTGCGAACGAATCGATGCGCTGTTATCGCGCTGTTTAGAGGGATTCCAGGGACAGGAAGGACTGGAGGGACAGTTTGTCAGTGCTCATTAAGCTTTACGATAGAAACCTTTGTTGCGTACACTGGACTTAACAGTGAACGACGCCCGCTTGGCTCAGTGGTAGGAAGGGCTCTCATAAGCCCTTCCTTTTCTTTTAGTTACGAGCAACACACAAGAAGAGCTGACACCTTTTTGACCCGCTTCTTGAACGCCTGTGCGCGCAGTTCCACTCGCCAAAGAAGATAGGAAGGGTCAGTACCGGGAAAAGAATCCCGACGAATACGATTCTGATTATTCTACTTGGCACTTTCGTCTAGTCTCCTGGCCATCAGTTCGTTCGGACGGAATGGGTTGTTGCGAAAGAATCATTGCCTGATTGTTCGTTGCCGAGTGGGCCTCGAACTTGCGCACTCAGGCGGCGCATGCCACGCAGCCAACGATCATAATCGTCAGCCTTGTGGCGGAAATATTTCGCGACCTCCGGGTGTGGCAGAATCAGGAAGCGCGCTTCTGCCAGTCCCGCTACCACAGCCTCAGCGACGTCTTCCGGTTCAATCGCGCCCGCCCGCAGGAAGCTCTCTTGCTCGCCATCCGCGCCGAGCAACATCTGTGTGCGGACTCCTTGGGGACACAAACATGAGACTTTGATACCCGCGTCCCCGTGGGCTATCGACAGCCACTCGGCAAAAGCAACGACGGCGTGCTTGGTGACTGAATACGGCGCCGCTTCAACCTGTGTCAGAAGCCCAGCCGCCGATGCTGTATGTAGCAAGTAGCCCTCGCCACGCTGCAGCATGCCGGGCAGTACGGCCCTCGCGGCGTAGATATGCGCCATGACATTCACATCCCAAATCTTCTGCCACGCGTCGTTCGAGACTTCCGCCCCACCACCCACGCCACCAATCCCCGCATTCGAGCAGAAGAGATCAATCGGCCCGAAGGTATCAATCGCTTGAGCGACGAGCCTAACGATGTCAGATTCGCTACTCACATCCGTCGTGATGGCCAACCCGCCTATTTCTTTGGCCACGTTTGCGGCGCCTTCGCCATCGAGGTCGGCCACAACCACGCCCCGCGCGCCCTCAGCCACAAAGCGACGACAGAGAGCGCGGCCGATGCCGTTGGCGCCACCGGTTACGACAACAACTTTGTCCTGGATTTTCATCTTTCAATCTCAACCTCCGGCGATCGTCGCGCCGCCATCGATTACAATCGTCTGCCCCGTTATCCAATTGCCTGCACGCGATGCGAGCAGCACGGCCATGCCCGCAATCTCGTCCGGCTCACCGATGCGCCGCAACGGATAAACGGATTCAGCTCGCGCCAAAGTCTCCGGGTTCTCCCACAAAGCACGTGCGAAATCTGTTCGCACTAATCCCGGCGCAATGCAGTTGGCGCGGATGTTACTCGGCCCCCATTCGACGGCCAAGTTGCGCGCTAATTGCATGTCGGCGGCTTTAGAAATGCCGTAGATGCCGAGCATCGACGAGCCTTTCAGACCACCAATACTGGAAATGATTATGACTGAGCCGTCGCGTCGTTCGGCCATTTCGGGAATCACCATGTTGCAGAGCCAAAGATTGCTGCGCACGTTTGAATCGATGATTTTTGTGAAGGCTTCGTCAGGCGCCTGGGCCATCGGCCCGTAGTAGGGATTCACCGCCGCGTTGCATACCAGACTATCGATCCGGCCGTAGCATTGCTTCGTTTCGCCTACCAAACGCTCGAGGTCTTCGCGTTTCCCAATGTTGCACGCGATCGGCGTCGCTTCCGATCCTTCACTCTTGATGGCCTGTGCGACCTCGGCGCATTTGTCCGCCTTGCGGCTGGAAATCACGACCTTCGCTCCGGCGCGCGCCATCGCCTCGGCAATCGCGCGGCCGATGCCTCTGGTCGAGCCGGTAATCACTGCCACTTTCCCCGTTAGATCAAATAGCGAATTCGCCATTCATCTTCCTCCATTGGTTCGGCGTAGCTACTGTATCTTTAGGATAACTTTGCCATGCGTCTCTCGTTCTGCCAACGCTCTTAACGCGGTGACCGCGTCGGCTAAAGGGTAGACCTGCGAAACTACGGGTTTGATTTGGCCCGCTTCATACAGCGCGAACAGCTCAGCCTGAGATTCGGCCAGGAATTCCGGATGGTGCTCCAGGTATCCGCCCCAATAACAACCAACGACCGACATGTTTTTCAGGAGGATTCGGTTGGCCGCGATGCTCGGGATGCGGCCCCCGGCAAAGCCGATCACAAGCAGCCGCCCTTCAGCCGCAATACACTTTGTTGAGAGATCAAAAACATCGCCGCCCACCGGATCGTAGATCACATCAGCGCCATGCCCGCCGGTAATTTCTTTGACTTGCTCGACCCAACTCGCCTCGCGATAGTTCAGCGCGTATTCAGCGCCTTGCGTCAAACAGAAATTTACTTTGTCGGTGCTGCCGGCAGTGGCGATGACGCGCGCGCCGAAGGCTTTGCCAAGTTGCATCGCTGCGCTGCCGACACCACCGGCTGCCGCATGGACCAACAACCACTCCTCAGGTTTGATTGCCGCGCGCACCTTGAGCGCCAGATAAGACGTTTGGTAGACGATCAGCATCGCTGCTGCTTCCGCAAATCCCATCGCGCCGGGAATGCGAAAAGTTTTCGCGGCCGGAGTGACTGTATATTCCGCAAAGCCTCCTAACGCGCCTGAACCCATCACGCGATCACCAACTGAAAAATGTTCAGCGCCAGTCCCCACCGCATCAACAACACCGGCAACCTCTGCCCCCGGCGTAAATGGTAGCGGCGGTTTAGTCTGATACTTTCCCTGAATCTGGAGAATGTCGAAGAAGTTGAGGGCCGCCGCGTGATTACGGATTCGCACCTCGCCAGACTTCGGCTGCGGAAGCGGGATGTCGGCCAGCTTCATCTGTTCCGGCTCACACCACTCGCTGACTTGCCACGCTTTCATTCAAGCACCGCGCTTTCGAAAGATTCTATTGATTAATCACGCCGCGTAAAGATGCGGTCGATCATCGGTTCGAAATATGAAAGCGGCAGCGTGTCGTAGTCGGGATCGAACGAGGTTTGATCCCACTCGTCTGTGAATTGACGCGCCATTTCAAACCAGGGCTTATCGGTGTACTGCTCGCGCGCCTCCGGGTTCTTGCCGAGCAATGCGTAATAATGCCGCCCTTGAAAGTCCTGGTGAGTACGGACAATTTCGTAAGTGTGCTGCGAAACATAAGGCTTGAGGATCTCCGCGGCAATCGCTGGATGATTTTCGATTGAGACGACTTTGCCAATGTCGTGACAGAGTGCTGCCGCAATCAACTCCTCAGTCGCCCCGGCGCGCAGGGCGCGAGTAGCCGTCTGTAGACTGTGCTGCAGTTGATTGACTGCGAAACCGTCCACCTGCTCTTCCAATTGCCGCAGCATCTTCCCAATCATCTGCGGCATTGCTGCCTGACGCTGTGCTACGGCTTGACCGATGATCATCCAGTCTTCGACTTTTCCCTGGTCCATTCTCGTAAATGGCATAACACTTCCTCCATATTTTATCTCACTGGGATCGGCTCTACCGCGTCCACCGTTGTGG
>JALYTI010000612.1 GCA_030854375.1 Acidobacteriota bacterium
GTCCAATGTCCATCGTCTTCCAAGGCGACATGAAACAGTGGAACCGAGGCCTGTGAGCTACAAAGACATTGGACCTTGGACATTGGACTTTAAGCTACCTTGAATACAGGAGCGAACCGATGGATCTATCGATAGTTGTTAATGGAATGACCTTCCCTAACCCGTTTCTGTTGGGCTCCGGCCCGCCGGGAACGAATGCTCGGGTTATCGCTAAATCTTACGATGCCGGCTGGGGCGGCGCTGTGGCGAAGACCGTAAGCCTTGAATCTGCCAAAGTGGTGAATGTGGTGCCTCGCTATGGCAAGCTGCGGTCTCGTACGTCAGGCGAAGTTATCGGTTTTGAAAACATCGAGTTGATTTCAGATCGGCCAATCGACGTTTGGCTTGAGGAATTTCGGCAGATTAAGAAAGACTATCCGAAACACATATTGATCGCTTCGATAATGGAAGAATATGAAAAGAACCGCTGGCAGGAATTGACTCGCATGGTCCAGGACACCGGCGTTGATGCCTTCGAGCTAAACTTCTCCTGTCCACATGGGATGACGGAGCGCAAGATGGGTTCTGAAATGGGTGAGCATCCCGATCTGACCGAGGAAGTCACTAGTTGGGTGACGGAAGTTTCCAACATTCCCGTGTGGGCCAAGATGACTCCCAACATCACGAACATTAAGGAGCCTTCGGTCGCGGCCGTGCGCGGCGGAGCGGTGGGAATCTCCGCGATCAATACCATTCTTTCCGTGATTGGAGTGGACCTTAACACAATGCGGCCGATGCCAACCGTCGAAGGACACACCGTGCCAGGTGGGTATTCGTCACAGGCGGTGCGCCCAATTGCCCTGCGCATGGTGAGTCAACTCGCACTGGGACTTCCACAGGACGTTTCAATTAGTGGCATTGGCGGGATCGAGAACTCCCACGACGCCCTCGAATTCATGTTGCTGGGGTCTTCCACCGTACAGCTTTGCACGGGGGTTATGCTCCACGGGGTGAAGATGATTGACGAGCTGAAGGAAGGACTTCAAAAGTTCATGACAGACAAGGGCTTCAAGTCAGTTCAAGAGATCGTCGGCAAGAGCTTGTCCTATTTCTCCACGCACATGGATCTGGTGCAGAAGATGAAAGCAGCGAAACGCACGAAGGCAGGTGAAGCCAGCCGGGACAATGAGTGGGCTCAGAAGGACATTACCGAAAAAACTGCAGAGTTGACTTCAAACTGAGTAGCTAAACAGATCCATAACGAGCTTCACTCACTGATATTTTTGATGAGGCTGTCACAATTGAAGGATCTAACGCCATCAGCGCGCAGGCACCCTACAGCCGATCCTATTTCCCAAGTTCCTACAAATCCGGCCATGGCCGGGCGCAGCTTGTTACAGTCCTGCTGGCCATCGGCGCTGCACTTAACTTCCTCACCTTACCAACTTTAATATTAGAGTTTTTCTTCCCCGCGGCCGCTGCGGGTGAAGAAGCCAGTGGCGATCCGATCGTTGTAGTGATCGCTTTGATGCAGGTCGGTTTGGGACTCGCGCAGGTGGCAATATACATAGCCACCGCGGTCGTCTTTTTGATGTGGCTATACCGCTCGCATGAGAACCTCTCGTCCTTCGGCGTAAAGAGCCGAGATCTCGAATATTCTTCGGGATGGACAGTGGGAAGTTTCTTTGTTCCGTTTGTCAACCTCGTGGTTCCCTACCGCGCAATCAGAGAAGTTTGGCGCAAGAGCGTACCCAACGCGTCCAGCATGTTCAGTGAATTGAGCCCACCCGGCTTCTTTCCATTATGGTGGGGACTTTGGCTTGCTTCCAACTTTTGCAACCAACTCTACTTCCGCATGGCGCTTCAGGAAAACATTCCCCCGGAAGTGAAACTTACCGTCGGCCTGCTCTCCGGTTTGCTCGATATTCTCGCAGCTATCCTTGCGATTAGGATTGTTAGGGAAATCGACCGTCAACAAACTGAACACAGCAGAGCCATCGAGCATGAGCTTCACGGATCTCGGCCGCCGTCTCCGCCTGTCTTTAATCCGGTAATGCCATCTGATCGCTTGTAAAGTGGACTTTATCCTCAAAACAAATAAGGTGGGACTGACGAAATAAAAATTAGTTATTCGACGCAACCTGCTATAGAATGCCGCGCGCAATGTTGCAGCAGACCGTCTTTCCCTCGATCTCGCCGGTTTTGCGCGATCGCAAATTTTCCCTCGTTCTCGCCGCAACGGCGGGTCTTCAGCTCACCCTGGTCGCATTTAGCCTTCCCGGATGGGTCTGTCCGATTTTTCATATAACAGGAATTCCCTGCCCTGGTTGTGGCTTGAGCAGGGCAGTAGTGTTATTGCTGCGAGGAGACCTTAAGGGCTCACTGCGCTACCATGCATTCGCGCCAATCCTTATGC
>JALYTI010000116.1 GCA_030854375.1 Acidobacteriota bacterium
ACGCAAGGAACGCTGATTCAATAAGCCAAAACACTAGGTGGGGGCAGAGGTTGGGAATTGGAGACACGGCCTGTTGTCTCAAACGTGCGGATCGTTGATCGCATGCGTTTGGTTTAGTTGCTGCGTGTTGCTCTCCTCGTGCGGTTATCGAATCATTTAACTTTTGCAGGCGGGCGTGGGTTTTGCCGAATTAAGAAGATACGGATGAAACTGGCGCACGGACCCACCTGCTACCGCGAGGTGGTACTGACCTCATGACACCGCGAGATCTGTGCATTCACTCTTGTCTCGGGCCACGAGGTCAGTACCACCACGCGGGTAGCGGGTGGGTTTCGTTAGCGATCTGTCATGTCGGTGGTACTGACTTCATCAGTCGGATCGTTAGGTTTCATGTCGCACCGTCGAGATGCGAGTTATTATCCCCGGTTTAGCGGACGACGGTTAAGAAGGGGAATAAGGGGAAGGGGGGTGAAAAAAGAAATTACTTCTTCAAGGCTTTTGGTCGGAAGCCGATTGGCTTGGTCTTGGCAGACGGTGGAACCATGAGCTGCCGAATTGCGTGGAAGACGATTTTGAACTGACCGTCGTATTTCTTTTCAAGTTCGTAAAGCTTGCGTGCAAGTTCAGCATTCGAAGCCAGCATCTGATGAAGTTTAACGAAAGCGCGCATGATTTCGATATTGACCCGGATTGCTCTCGGGCTTTTAAGAACGCCGGAAAGCATAGCTATGCCTTGCTCCGTAAATGCGACTGGCAACGCCCTCCGCATCCCACCCCAACTTGAAGTCACAATTTGTGACTTCAAGTCATTGAACTCTTCACGCGTAAGTTCAAACATGAAATCCTCAGGAAATCTTTCGATATTTCGCCTGACTGCCTGGTTGAGCGCTTTCACTGCCACGCCATAGAGGTCAGCCAGGTCCGAACTCAACATTACTTTAACGCCACGCAGGTAGAAAATACGTCGTTCGATTCGCTCAGCGGGAATGATGAGGCTTGAACTTTTCATACGACAATCAAGGCTTTCGTCAAGTTTAATCAACGCAAGGATGAAGACTCTTTCTCCAATCTCTTTTCTCGTAGTGTTGGCTCATTGAAGTATTTTCGAGGATTTACCGCACATCCAGCAGCAGCAAAAGTTTCCTCGCGCGAGCCATCTGTCCGATTCGGCGCGGATTGTTGCTATGCACTCCGCCGTAGTACTTTTCTACTCGTCGCTTAATTCGCTCTTCGTGATGCCTTCTGAGCGCACGCGAAGTCAAACCTTTATTCTCCAGCCGGATATTGATGGGTTAGCATTGTGCACGGAACGCGCTGGTCAGGCGAGACGGGATAGGAATTTTCGTTGTTTCCTCGGATGCAAGAGCTTCTGCAGTGAGGGCTCGTTTCGGTCCTGGGCGTCGCCCCATTTAAAAGAAGGTTTCCGGAAGGCGGAGACGCGTGGTCCCCGGCGGGGCAGCCCGCTGGGGTGCTAGACTTCCGCAAAGCAGGCAGCGAAGCCGCAACGACAAGTCGGATTCTAGTCGGACTGCGGCGACAAGTCGCCGGGGACGAAAGCGCCGACAAGTCGGACGCACTCCAAAGAGGCGAAAGCGCCGCCAACCCGGCGCACTCCAAAGCGTTGCGCCAAAGACTACTCCAAGAGGTGCTCCGAGGAGTTGATCATCGGTAGGCGTTTGAGTAGCATCCGCGAGGTCAGAAGTCAGACGTCAGAGATCAGAAGTCGGCGATCGGATACGCACAGTAGAAAGGTATCGGATCACATGACGAGCAAGTCGGAGATGAGTAAGTCGGAAACTATGGCGAGCGACCGGACAAAGAGAGATGGAATGACTGGTGAGGAGATTGTCGAGCTGTGCCGGCGGCACACGCTGTTTGAGTGGTCGGCGCAGGCTGCGGTGGATCCGATTCCGGTGGCGCGTGCGAAGGGAATTTACTTCTGGACGCCGGAGGGGAAGCGTTTCATCGACTTCAATAGCCAGTTGATGTGCGTCAACATCGGGCACGGCGACGAGCGTGTGGTTCGCGCAATCCAGGAGCAGGCCGCAATCCTTCCCTATGCCAACCCGTTCATGGCGACCGACGTGCGCGCGCGCCTGGCCGTGAAGCTTGCCGAGATCACGCCCGGTGACATCGATGCCTTCTTCTTCACAAACGGCGGCGCCGAGGCAAACGAGAACGCCATTCGCATCGCGCGAATGTTTAGCGGGCGTCATAAGATTGGCGCACGATATAGGTCATATCACGGTGGGACGGCCGGCGCTCTAACTCTAACCGGTGATCCACGCCGTTGGGCCGCAGAGCCGGGCATCCCCGGCGTCTTCCGCATCCCCGACTTCTACCATGGCATTCAGAAGGGCTCGGACACGACTGAGGACGTGTTGCGTCTGACTGAAGAGATATTGGAACTGGAGGGACCGAAGACCGTCGCAGCGATAATTGTCGAACCCGTGGTTGGGACTAACGGCATCCTCATTCCACCAGACGGATACATGCAGGGATTACGCGCGCTGTGTGACAAGTACGGCATCCTGCTGATTGCCGACGAAGTGATGGCGGGCTTCGGGCGCACGGGCGAGTGGTTCTCCGTGGACCACTGGAAGGTTGTGCCAGATCTAATATCGATGGCCAAGGGACTGACTAGCGCGTACGTGCAACTCGGTGCGGTGGGTATGCGGCGCCATATCGCCGATCACTTTCAGAACAACGTTTTCTATGGTGGGCTTACGTACAACAGCCACCCGCTCGCTTGCGCCGCCGCGCTGGCAACGATTGCGGTGTATGAAGAAGATGATCTGATCGAGAACGCGCGGCGCATGGGGACGTTGATGCGCGGCATGCTCGAGGATCTGCAGAGCCGGCATGCGTCAGTGGGCGCGACACGTAACATTGGGCTCTTTGGAATCGTTGAGCTGGTGCGAAATCGTGAGACGCGTGAGCCGATGGCGCCGTTCAATGGCACGGCGCCGGAGATGCAAGCGCTCGGGAAGTTCTTCAGGCAGGAAGGGCTCTATACGTTTGTGCGGTGGAATACGTTTTTTACTAATCCGCCGTTGTGTATTACGGAGGATGAGATGCGTGAGGCGTTTGCGATTATCGATAAGGGACTGGAGATTACGGATCGGGCTGTTTCGAAGTGAAGAAGACTATCCGCAGATTCCGCAGATTACACAGATTCGAAAAGGGATAGAGCCGCAGTCAGTAATTGGTATCAGCATTTCAGAAAATAGCAATCAGCGCGTCGTGAAGAGTGAGCGGCGCATTTGCCCGTCAATACCCTCGCAATACCCCGAGCCAGATACAAAGCAGCTTGCATTGAGTTACAGCTCATAACGCTCTAGTGCTACTCAGGAGTTGCGCATTCGGGCTGTGATAATCATTGGGTGAAACTCTTCATTGATTATTTCGGGCGGGAGGTCCGACTAACAGACGAGCGGTTTGCCCACATTCTCGAGCATCCAGAAATGATGAAGATGAAAGGCGAGATTGAGAAGACTGTCAGCCAGCCAAAGCTGGTGCGCGGGTCACGTTCAGACCCCGCCGTCAGCCTTTTCTATGGAGTCTGTCCGGACACGCCCATAGGTAGCAAATGGCTATGCGTCGTGGTTAAATACGATGAGGATGACGCGTTCGTTATTACTGCTTACCTGACAAATCAACCGAAGGCAGGAGAAGATTTATGGCCGACAAAGTAACAGTTTGGTTTGATGCGGAAGCGGATTACTTAGAGGTGCAGTTTAAGAGCGCGCCGGGTTACATGAAAGAAACAACGCACGATGCCTTACTCGAGCGCGTGGACGCGGAAGGAAAGGTTATTGGGTTTAGTATTCTCGGCGTCAGTCGCTTCACAAAAGAAAAGCCTCTGCAAGCTGAACTGACAGCCGCGTGACAATTCCAACAGGATGGGGACTTTCTCTCCTGCCAACTAACCAGGCGGTAGCACTCTGAGAAATGCTAATTAGTAATCAGCGATGCGTCCCTGGGTTAGTCTTTAATTGAACACTACTGCGGGAAGTCTTCGTCGTCGTCGAGTGATTCGCTGGAGATCAGACTGGCATCATCCAATTCGAATGGGTCTGGATCGAAGAATGGATCGAACTCGAGTGTCTCACCGCGAGCAATGCGTTGTTGGCGTTCCTCCCACTTGCGATTGAATTCTGCATTGAACTCATCTCGACGACGATTTTCCGCCTCCCACTCCTCGCGTGTCTTGTAGTAAGAGAATGCAAAATCTTCGTCCATGTTGCAGCCGTCGAGGTGCCAGAAACCCACACCCATGCCAAGAGGGGTTGTCTCATCGCCGAACATCTGGCACATCGGACAATCTTCATCGATGATCATGTCGCGTGGACGCATTGCTTCGGGAAGACGTTTGCGTTCGTTGTCGATAAGGATGGCGGGGATGCGGCCACCGTACTCGGGTTGTGGTTGTTCGAGCCAGGTGGTTTTGATTTGATCGAGAGTGGCAATCAGTGGGACCCGCCCGCTACCGCAGGGGGTACTGACAAGAGACATTCCAACTTGGGTACTAAGAAGAGCGGGGGCGAGCCCGCCTTCCTGACCTTGAGACATTCCCGCTTGAGTCGTTGTCTGGGCGGCAGTGCTGCCGGTTCTGAGAAGAGCGGGGGCCAGTCCGCCTTCCTGACCTTGAGACATTCCGACTTGAGTTCGCGCTTCGACATTGGACGTTACACCTGCCGCAACTGCGATCGCAGTCGGTTGGGACTCCACTAGACTCCAAATCAAGTGGCGGACAAGGTCGTAATAAATAACAAACTCGTGAGTGCCGAAACCTGCAAAGCGATAAGCAAACGAGTTCTTGCCTAAACATGGTGGACCTTCGTTCTGAATACTCCATTGCATTGCGCGTGTGTGTAAGTCGAAATCGATCAAGTCCTTTCGGGCGAGTAATACTTCTCTCGGTGATTGTCCGCGCAGATCTTCTCGCGGAGTCATCAACCAGCGAGCATGTATGTTTGAGATTTCTGTCGCCAACGCATCTTCCGGTGCGTCACCTTCCGCGACGGCATGCTCCGCTGGGTGCTCCGCCGATGCAGAAGCCTTTGAAAGGTCGATATTCTTAAACTCGTTGAGAATGAAATCTAATAACGCGACGCCGTAAAGAACCTCGCGAACGTCGAGGGGCGTCCTGGCAAGACGCTCTGCGGTTCGCCGTTCACGCGACCATTTATACGACTCGACCGAGTTAACAAATAACCAGTCGTCCGGCAAACGGTACATCACGGGGATATCAGTTGAGCTCGTGCCGTCATGGTAGTGAACTTCGCCTTCGGGTTGCGGTAGCGAGTAGGTTGATTCAACGGCGACAATTCGCGCGGCCAGATCAATTACAACGATTCCGGCATCCCAGGGTTTTGTATCGAGAAGTGTGTCAGCCGAACAGCTAACCGAGGAATGGTCTGTCGAATGGAATGTGGCGAACGGAGTGCAGTCATCCAGTGGCTTGATGTAGCGAGCCAGAGCCGCTTGCAACTCAGCGATCGTTTCGGGTTCAGCCGAAAGTGCAGCCACGGCTGCATCTGCGACGGAGCCGTGGATTGTGCCGTGAAGAGTTTCCTGTGAATCGATGAGGTTGAGTTTGACTTCGCTCATTCGCGTATCACCTTTCGCTAAGTTTTTAGCATTGTGCACGGAAGGAGTTAGTCATGCGAGGGCGAGGGAAATTTTCGCAGTTGCATCTGATGCAAGAGTTTCTGCAGTGAGTAAGACTATCCGCAGATTACGCAGATTACACAGATTTACAGAGAACGAAGAAGGTAGAGAAGCAGTCAGCGTTCGGCGGCACGGATGTAGGGAGCGGCTGTGAAAATAAGAATGCCGCGACATTACGTCGCGGCATTCAAGATTTTCTTTGGGCTGAGGACTGTGCAGTTCCAGCTTGAGCTTCCCCAACGAGCAAACTAAAGTTTGTACTCTAAGCTACTTGTCGTTACTCAACGAGCAAACTAAAGTTTGTACTCTGAACTACTTGATCTCTGACCTCTGATCTCTGGTTCTGGCCTCTGGCTTATGGTCGGCCCAGGATGCCGCCGAGAATGTTTCCCCAGCCATTGTTGCTCGACTGGTTCCGCTGATTTCCATTCCGCGAGTACTGTCGATAGCCCTGGTCATAGCCACGTACGAAGCCTTCACGAAAAGCCTGCGTTGAGGCGTCCCTAAAGAAATGCGACCGCTGCGGATCGTAACTCTGCCCGCGCTGACCATCGCTTGCGCCAGTATTCAAGCCTTGCTGGTATCCGCGATCCAGCTCCACCTGATTGTATCCGCCGTTATTGCCATAGGTTCCGTTGCGGCCATACTGACCGTTGTTGCCATACTGGCCGTTGTTGCCATACTGACCGTTGTTGTAAGTGCCGTTGCCATACCGGCCGTTGTTGTAGACGCCGTTGTTGCGGTTTTGATCCTGATTGCGTCTCCAATCACCCTGGTTGCCCTGGCGATTAGCGCGTGCCTCGCGTTTCTGGCGTCGTTTCCACTCGCGTTTTCTCTCCTTACGGTCCTGGTTCTGGTCACCACGCTGATAATAGTCATCATCGCGGTCCTGTGCCTGAACGGTACCGCTTATCGCGGTAGAAAGGCCAAAGACAAATGCGAGTGACAGAAGAGCCCCGCTAATCCCTTTTCCAAAATTTTTCATGTTTGTTTGATCTCCCCTTCGTGAAGAATATGGCAACTGTGCGGCCAACACCGAGATCGTGTGATTTGCTGGCTTAAGTGGTAGATCGCATCGTCGAGTGGGGCTCATATAGTGCATCGAGCGCGCAGATGAAGCATGCACTGGGAAAGGACTATCCGCCATTACGCG
>JALYTI010000117.1 GCA_030854375.1 Acidobacteriota bacterium
AAACGGTCTCTGGACAGTGGCGCCGATCGGCGCTTTTCCTGCCGGGCAGAATATCTATGGCTGTCATCAAATGATAGGAGACGTTTGGGAATGGACAACGTCCGACTACGTTCCTTATCCAGGATTTAAATCAGAGTTTGACGAATACAACGACAAATGGTTCGTAAACCAAAAGGTTTTGCGGGGCGGCTCTTTCGCGACGCCTCAATCCCACATCCGCTCGACGTACCGCAATTTCTTTCATGGGCACGAGCGGTGGATGGTTTCAGGCTTTCGCTGCGCGAAAGACGTCTGAGCGAGCACAGCGGCGCATTGGACGTTGGACTGAAGTTAACCCCTATAAAAAATGAACACCCACGATCCTAATCAATCGAAAGAGGACGCCAAGGATTTACTGCTTGAAGACTACCGCTATTTTACGGATTCATACTGGAAAAATGAGCAAACCGGCGAAACGCGCGTGAACTGGTTTATTGGCATTGTGACGGCAGCGGCAGGTGGGTTGGTAGGCCTTACCAGCGCCCAACACCGCCCACACGGAGAACCACTCCGATTGATTTTCGTGGCAAGTTTATTTGCGCTATTGGCATTTGGGATTATCACACTCTTCAGAATGATGAAGCGCAACATCGTCACCGATGGCTACAAGCGGGCCACTGATGTCATTCGTGAGATGTTTAGTGACCACTTCGATGGCGCACATATTTTGCTTCATTACTACCCATTCGGGAAAAGGAAAAAACAGAGTGGAAAGCGCGTAACCCGCAGGCTCGGCGGATTGGCACATACGGTATTAACGATTAATAGTCTTCTCGTTGCGGGGCTTGCGGCCGCACTCGCCTTTCCACTAGACAGTGATGCTTTGAGCAGACGGTTGTCCTCGACGTACGGGGCTGCAGCTGTGGCCTTTGTATTGGCGTTTGCCGGACAATTCTTCCTGGTCAGACGAACCGACAAACGATCCAGGTTAAAACTTCGCGCGCGCGACGCGACCCACGCAGGCGGAGTAGTCTACCGGTTTCAGGACGCAGCACCACAATACTTGCTTGTCGGACCGAAGAAAGAGGTCGCTAACAAGTGGATTTTCCCAAAGGGGCATATTGATCCGGGCGAAGACTCCGGGACAGCGGCGATGCGCGAAGTGCGCGAGGAAACCGGCGTCCTGGCCCGGCTTATTTGTTTGGCGGGGAAAGATGAGTTCAAAGCAGGCAATGAGAAAGTTATAGCGAAATACTACTTAATGGAATATTTCTCTGAAGTTGAGCCTGAGGAATCACGGCGCATCGGTTGGTTTGATTTTGACGAGGCACTTACACTGCTCACTCACTCTGAGAACAAATATCTCTTGCAGGAAGCCGAGCGAAAACGCAGAGACGCATGTTGACACCAAACAGTGGTATCCAACAATCCTGACTTCCCCGCATTGGGTTGATTCAAACTCGCTTCAGTTCGTGCTGCAAATGCCGCTCGTTTCTCAGCTCTCTTATGAAAATTTATTTTGCAGGGTCAATCCGCGGCGGGCGCCACGACGCTGCGTTGTATTATGAAATCGTTCAGCAACTACAAAACTACGGCGAGGTTTTCACTGAGCACATCGGAAATGCTGAGCTAACTGAACGTGGTGAAGACATCGGTGACCGCTACATTCACGATCGAGATCTCGCATGGCTGAAAGCCGCCGACTATCTGGTTGCAGAAGTGACCAGCCCCAGCCTGGGCGTAGGATATGAAATCGGAAAGGCCACCGAATGGGGCAAACCGGTGCTCTGCCTTTACCGTCCAGGCAATGGCGGCGAGCCTCGCTTACTTTCGGCAATGATTTCCGGCTGCACTGCGGTGACAGTGCGAGAGTATCAAAGCCCGACGGAGTTAACAGAAGTTCTTAAGCAATTCCTTGGCGTCACTGCAGTGGAGAAAGAGGGAACAAACCAAATTGCCAACTGTATTGAATGAAACTGAAGTGCGCGTACTCGGCTCGTTGGTTGAGAAGCAAGTAACCACACCGGAATATTACCCGCTCACCCTGAACGCTTTGATGCTTGCCTGTAACCAGAAAAATAACCGCCATCCGATTACTGCCTTTAACGAAGATACGGTAGCCGCGGCTTTGGAAACCCTGCGGGAGAAGAACCTTGCTTACGTGTTTTATGGCAGCACCAGTAGGGTACCAAAGTACAAACATGTCCTACCGGAAGTAATGCACTTGAGCCAGCCGGAGCTGGCGGTCATTTGCGTCCTGCTGCTAAGAGGGCCCCAGACAACCGGCGAACTGGCAACTCGCGCCTTTCGATTGCATGAGTTTGCCGGGCTTGAAGAGGTTGAGTCCACATTAAATTCACTTATCTCAAGAGAGCCTGATCCTCTCGTGACTCGCTTGCCGCGTCAGCCCGGCCAGAAAGAAGTGCGTTATGCGCATCTGCTTTCAGGGGAAGTTACTGCCGATGCCATTCCTGAAACAGAACGGCGCCCAGAAACAGTCTCGCGTTCTTCGCAGGCCGACAGAGTTTCAAAGTTAGAGAGCGAAGTGGAAGATTTGAAGACAGAACTTCGCAGGCTGCAGCAGCAATTCGAAGGCTTCAAAAAACAATTTGAATGAGTTACGCAATACATATCCGCAGATTACGCAGATTGGCAGTAGCCCGACCATCAGGGAGGGCGTCGGCCACTCACGTGATCACGTATCTCGGAATCAATCAGCATGGAGTGCCCTGTGGCGACGCCCTCCCTGATGGTCGGGCTACTGCCCCAATTGGTAATCTGTGTAATCTGCGTAATCTGCGGATAAGGATTGGTCCTCGATTGCACGTCTAGGCCAGTGTTTCATTTGTGCAATTACGCCCACCCTGAGCTATAATATCCTTCCCTATGAATCTAGAAATATTTCATCCAGCGGTGGCGCGCTGGTTTGCGAAGAGCTTTCCCGCACCGACGCCGCCTCAAAAGGAAGCCTGGCCGGCCATCAAAGACCAGCGGAATACTTTGATTGCCGCGCCTACGGGTTCAGGAAAAACTCTCGCCGCTTTTTTGGCAGCCATCGATGACCTCGTTCGCCTCGGCGTCGAGGGAAAACTCGACGATACGACCCACGTAGTTTACGTTTCCCCGTTAAAGGCGCTGAGCAACGACATCCAACGGAATCTGCAAATTCCGCTCGCAGGCATTCAGGAAGAACTGAATGCAATGGGCCTGCCTGAGGTCAATATCCGCACGCTGGTCAGGACGGGAGATACTCCGGCAGCGGAGCGAACCGCAATGACCAAGCGGCCTCCGCATATTGTAGTAACGACGCCGGAATCGCTCTACATTCTACTGACCAGCGAGGGCGGCCGCCGGATGTTGCAAACGACGCGCACGCTGATTCTGGATGAGATTCACGCGGTTGTCGGTGACAAGCGCGGTTCACACCTCGCACTTTCGATCGAGCGCCTGGAACAACTCGTCAGCCAACATCAGGCGCAGGATACCGAGCACAACATCTCAAATCCCCAACTCGGCAATGCGAAGTTGGTGCGGATTGGTTTGTCCGCCACGCAACGCCCCATCGAAGAAGTTGCACGCTTTCTGGTAGGGACCGCGAACATTAATTCCGCGGGCACGCCCGACTGCGCCATCATTGACAGTGGACACACACGGCGGCTCGATCTGGCGATTGAACTCCCGGAATCGCCATTACAAGCGGTAATGTCTGGTGAAGTTTGGGACGAAGTTTACGATCGCCTCGCACAGCTAATCCGTGAACACAAGACCACTTTGGTCTTCGTTAATACCCGCCGCCTTGCGGAACGTGTGGCCCGCCATCTGGGCGAACGAATCGGCGACGAGAATATTGCGGCCCACCACGGCAGTCTGGCGCGTGAACAACGCCTTGCGGCTGAACAACGATTGAAAGCAGGGGAACTCAGCGCGCTCGTTGCGACGGCTTCTCTCGAACTGGGCATTGATATAGGTGACGTAAATCTTGTCTGCCAGCTCGGTTCTACCCGTTCCATAGCAAGTTTCCTGCAACGCGTTGGACGGTCCAACCATACCGTTGAGGGATTCCCTAAAGGCAGGGTTTTCCCACTCTCGCGCGATGAGCTACTCGAATGTGCGGCGATAATTGATTCTGTGCGTCGTGGTGAACTCGATCGGCTGGAACTGCCGGAACAGCCGCTGGACATCCTCGCCCAGCAGATTGTTGCTGCTTCGGCGGCCGAAGAATGGACTGAAGAGTCGCTTTTCCAGATGGTTCGCAATGCTTATCCCTATCGCAACCTGGAACGTGAGAAATTTGATTCCGTCATTCGCATGCTGGCTGAAGGGTTTTCTACAAAGCGCGGGCGTCGGTCGGCCTACTTGCATCATGACGCCGTCAATCACCGAATTCGAGGACGACGCAACGCACGTCTATCGGCTATCACTTCCGGCGGCGCAATTCCTGACACCGCGGATTATGCAGTTGTTCTCGAACCGAGTGATCTGGTTATCGGGTCGGTTAACGAGGACTTCGCCATCGAGAGTTTGCAAGGGGATATTTTCCAGTTGGGCAATGCGTCCTGGCGTGTATTGCGCGTCGAGCAAGGCAAAGTGCGTGTTGAAGATGCGCACGGTCAGCCACCTTCCATTCCGTTCTGGCTGGGGGAAGCTCCGGCACGCACGCATGAGCTTTCCGTTTCGGTATCTCGATTGCGCGTAGAAGTTGCCGACCGGGTTGAGGTTGCTACGACCTCTTTGGAAGCCGAGCGCCCGTCAGGAAACGGAAGCGGTGCTGACATGAGTTCGCCGGGGCTCAATCTCGAGCCGGCGATTAGTTATCTAACAGATGAAGTAGGCATCTCGCGCGCGGCTGCGGAGCAGATCGTGGAATATCTCGCCGGTGCAAAGGCTGTGCTCGGCGTGATGCCATCGCAGCAGAATCTTGTTCTCGAACGCTTCTTTGACGACAGCGGTAGTATGCAGCTGGTAGTGCATTCCCCTTTTGGCAGCAGGCTTAATCGCGCCTGGGGACTGGCACTTCGGAAGCGTTTCTGTCGCAAGTTTAATTTTGAGCTCCAGGCCGCGGCCACGGAAGATGCGATAGTACTTTCGCTCGGGCCAACACACAGTTTTCCGCTCGAGGACGTATTCCACTATCTCAACTCCAAGACGGTTCGCCAGCTCTTGTGCCAGGCGCTACTGGATGCGCCCATGTGGAATATTCGCTGGCGCTGGAATGTGACGCGCGCCCTGGCGGTTTTGCGTCGTCGCGGCGGCAAGAAGATTCCTGCGCAACTACAACGTATGGATGCCGAGGATTTGCTGACCGCAGTGTTTCCCGATCAAGTTGCTTGTGCAGAAAATCTTGGCGCTGGTGAACGCGAGATTCCGGCACATCCGCTTGTTGACCAGACGGTGAAAGATTGTTTGGAAGAGGCGATGGATGTAGACAGCCTGGAAAAACTGCTCACAGCCATTGAGCGCAATGAGAAGAATCTTTTTGCGCGGGATGTGATCGAAGCGTCGCCGCTCGCTCAGGAAATACTAAATGCTCGACCGTATGCCTATCTCGACGATGCCCCTCTTGAGGAACGCCGGACGCGAGCCGTCTATCAACGGCGCTGGCTGGATCCTCAAACCGCCGGAGACATGGGCAAGCTCGATCAGGGCGCCATCGACCGCGTGCGTGACGAGGCCTGGCCGCGGGTTGAAAATGCCGACGAATTGCACGATGCGCTGGTTGAGTTGGGCTTTGTCACAGAGAAAGAGGCCGAGGAGTGGCAGGAGTTTTTTGCTGAGCTGAAAAATGATCGCCGCGCCGCTGTGCTTCAAGCTGGGAGCGCTCCATGCGCAACATCGAGGCACAGCCTCGACGAAGACAATAAGGCCGACGCGCCGGAAAGGCGCAGCCTTTCCGCACTGCCGAGCGGCGAAGCCGCACAGAGCAACAGCCCGACCATTAGGGAGGGCGCAGATCCGGATCATCCGGCCTCGGTCCTGGGAACGAAGTTGAGTCTTTGGGTCGCTGCTGAGCGGCTTCCCCAATTGCAGGCTATCTATCCGTTCGCGTCACTCAAACCGCTCATCGCGGCGCCGGAAGGTTTTGCTGAGAGGGTTTGGACGTTCGAAGACGCGCTGGTTGAAGTTCTGCGCGGGCGTTTGGAAGGCCTGGGCCCGGTCACTGTCGAAGCTCTGGGAAATTCATTGGGGTTGACAAGGAACGAAATCGAAGGCGGGTTACTAAAGCTCGAGGCAGAAGGCTTTGTCATCCGCGGACAGTTCACACCGGGCTCAACAGAAACTGAGTGGTGCGCCCGGCGTCTGCTCGCACGAATTCATAGTTACACACTCAATCGCTTGCGGCAGGAGATCGAACCAGTTTCCACCGCCGACTTCATGCGATACCTGCTTGCCTGGCAAAAAGTTGCGCCCGATCACCAGATGGAAGGTCCCGAAAGCGTGCGCGCCATCATCGAGCAGCTGGAAGGTTTCGAAGCGCCTGCCGCTTCCTGGGAGGGCGAACTGCTGCCCAGCCGTTTGGCGGAATACGATCCGGCGTGGCTGGATGCCTTGTGTCTTTCGGGTGAAGTCGTATGGGCGCGGCTAACTCCGCCGTCGCCTCCTTCAGCTTCCGCGCGTTCGGGCGGTTCTGAAAATGGCGTTGAGCGGGCGCGCGGCTCAGCTCCGGTTCGCAACACTCCGATCACGCTGCTGCAGCGCAAACATTTCGCCATTTGGAATTCCGTATTTCCCCAGTCTGCGAGAAACGAGATCGACTTCTCAAGCACTACACGTGCGGTCTATGAATACTTAACCAACAGGGGAGCTTCCTTCTTCACCGATATCGTCGAAGGCACAA
>JALYTI010000613.1 GCA_030854375.1 Acidobacteriota bacterium
CTACAGAGGGAGCTTTTGATATTGAGGTCGTTTGTCAAAAACCACAAAGCCTCGATATTCAAGGTGACGACAACATACTTCCGTTGATCAGTACTGAGGTTTCCAACAACGAGCTGCGCATAAGAAGCCTTCGTCCTTACTCAGTTTCCGAACCCATCACTGTAAAAATTGCTGTGCCAAATCTGGAGGGTCTGTCTGTGTCAGGAGCAGGTACACTCGAAATTTCCGGACTGCAGAACGAGAAGCTCGAGATTGATGCGAACGGTGCGCCCACAATAAGGGTTTCAGGGGAAACAAAAGTCGTGGACATCGACACGAATGGCGCTGGAACGATCGATACCCATAAACTGCGGGCCACGCGAGCCGTAGTTGATTCAAAAGGCGTCTCGAGAGTTGAAGTCTATGCCGCCGAGCAACTCGACGTGACAGTTGCGGGCCCTTCGCACGTGATCTATCAAGGCAACCCAGTCGTGAAACAAACAGTTCACGGACCAGGGAGCGTTGAGAAAAAAGAGCCTCAAGGATCGTAGATAACGATCGAAAGTCTCGTCGTCGCGACTGATCATTGCCATTTGTTTTCAGAGTGAATCACAGCCGCTGTAGATCGGCGCGCTGCAAAACGGCTCGCGCCTTCCGCGCGGGTATTTTTCTGTTGACATTCAACTCATTACTGAATAACTATCTGCAATCATTGAAAGGAGCTCATTCTACTGATGACATATGTGGTTGTTGAGTTATGTGTTGACTGCAAGTATACCGACTGCGCCGCTGTCTGCCCCGTTGAAGCATTTCATGAACTGCCTGACCGCCTCTACATCAACGCCGACACCTGCATTGATTGCGACGCCTGCGTGCCCGAGTGTCCGGTAGAAGCAATCTTCGCTGACACAAACGTACCTGAAAACTATGCGCATTGGACGCAGATCAATATCGACGAAGCTCCGAAATATCCGGTCATTAGTCAAAAGATTCCCGCCCTGCATGGACCAGGCTGTACAGGCCCGGAAGAGTAAATCAATCGCCGGTAGTGTTCCCTGAAATTGTTGCGCTCCACTTAGGAGAAATCATTGTCATCTCTCAAATGCGCGCAATGTGGTCTCGTAAACTTCGCTGCCGAAACTACGTGCAAGCGATGCGGTGCAGCTCTTAATCAGAATCTTTCCCGAGCCGCTGCTCCAGGTCCCCAAGGCATTGTCCTGGAAGACGGATATGTGTTGCCACCTCCACCAACGGTGGGAATGCCTGGCTCAGGTGTTTGGCGCGACAAGTCAACGTTGGTGATGACCAAGGAAGCGGCACTGCCGGATCGTTGCATCAAGTGCAACGAGCCGGCAAATGGCCGTCGTTTGAAACGCAAACTCAGCTGGCATCATCCTGCAATTTTCCTTCTTATTCTCGTCGCAATGTTGATCTATTTCATCGTCGCGATGATTCTCCGCAAGAGAGCAACCGTGGAAATTGGTCTTTGCGAAAGGCATTTTGCTAAACGCCGCCGGGACATCTTGATAACCTGGTTGCTGTTTTTACTGGGCGTTGCCGGGTTCGTCATGGCCGCAGTGGCTGAGGAGGGCGCCTACCTGCTCGTAGGAGCGCTACTTCTTCTTGGCGCAGTGATCTATGGAATCGCCGTTGTCAGAGTCGTCTCCCCGTCGAAGATCGATGACAAGTTTGTTTGGATAAGGGGCGTTAACAAGAATTATTTGAGCCAGTTGCCGCAATGGCCGGGCCCCTAAAAGACTCGGGCTGTCGTCACCCGTTGAAGTTATGAAGTTTCTCCTTTCTGCAATTGCCATCGTGGTCCTGAGTTCATTCTCGTATTCGCAATCTGGCCGGCGCGCGAAGGAAATCAGGACTCCTGTTCCTGTACCGCCGCCGGAAGTTAATCAAGCCAGCGCAAAGCCCGCAACAGCGGAAGAAGCGCCTCCCGTGACCGCTGAAAAGAACCAGGACTATCGATGCATGTCGGATGGAAGTCTGGCAAGAATTCTGGATCCGGATGCAGCTGAGAGAATCCTCACAGCCAAAGAAGTAGACACGCGGGTGCTGATGACTGCCAAACCTAAGCCGTCATACACAAAGGAAGCGCGCCGCAACGGCATCCAGGGATTTGTTATCTTAAAGGTTTTGCTTTCCGGCGACGGTAAGATCTCACGAGTTAGAGTTGTGAAACGACTGCCCGCTGGACTCACAGAAAATGCCATTCGGGCCGCTTGCAAGATCGAGTTCAAGTCCGCACTGAAAGATGGCAAACCTGTTTCGCAATGGGTCACGGCAGAATACGTTTTTCGCCTGGCTGATTCCTCGATCTTCACTCCCTGAAATTACATTCGGAATATGAAGCGTTCACTTCTTTATTTCGCGATTGTCGTATATCTGCTGACA
>JALYTI010000614.1 GCA_030854375.1 Acidobacteriota bacterium
GCTCACTGCTCACTACTTCCTGCCGGCGCGATATGCAGGACCAGCCGAAAATGAAACCGTATCGCTCATCAACTTTCTTTCCTGACGGACAGTCGTCCCGGCAACTGGTTGAAGGAACGGTGCCGCGCGGGTTTTTGAAACTCGATACTGAATTTTTCACCGGCAAGAAAGCGGGCAGAACCAGGTCTACAGCTGCGCCTGCGGAATCTCCCGCGGGACCGCAGCCTTCGGGGACAAGTTCTGTAGCCGGCACGGCGCCTCAAGGAACGGCGGCGTATCCGGACGATGTCGAGGTTTTCCCGATCGCGGTAACGAAAGAAACGGTCACTCGCGGCAAAGAACGTTACGAGATCTTCTGCTCGGCCTGTCACGGCTTAACCGGCAACGGGGACGGAATGATCGTGAGACGTGGCTTTCGCCGGGCTGCTTCATTTAATGATGATCGCTTGCGGCAGGCGCCGGTGGGCCACTTCTTCGATGCCATAACAAACGGCTGGGGCGCGATGCCGAGTTACGCGCCCCAGATTCCCGCAGAAGATCGTTGGGCCATCATTGCTTACATTCGAGCGTTGCAGCTAAGCCAGCAAAGTGCCCAGGCGCAAACCCCGTCCCCGCAAGCATCGTCTACGCGTTCGCCGGCGCCTCAGGCGGGAGGACAACACCCGTGATGCGCGCCTCATACAATGCGCCTCCGCTGGTAAAACGCATTCAGCAACGCGTCTGGATAGTTGGCGTAGTAGGAATGGTCCTGCTGGCAGTCGGGTTTTTTCTGGATCGTCCGCAGTTTTTCCATTCCTACCTGTTTGCTTTTAGTTTTTGGGCGGGGGTATCAATTGGCTCGCTCGCATTATTGATGTTGCAGCACTTGACGGGTGGAGGCTGGGGTCTTGTGATTCGACGCGTGCTGGAAGCCGCAACAAGGACTCTTCCCTTAGTGCTAATTCTTTTTGTGCCCATCGTCCTTGGCGCACACTGGATTTATCGCTGGACAGATACGAACGAGATGGCAAAACACGCGGCGCTGGCGGAAAAAACGAAGTATTTGAATGTTCCGTTTTTTACTATTCGCGCTGCAATCTATTTTGCGATTTGGTTGGCGCTCGCTTTCTTCCTGAATCGCTGGTCGCTATTACAAGACCAAACTGCGGATCGTGAGTTCACAAAACGCATGAGATTGCTAAGCGGGCCCGGGATGGTGCTTTTCGTCTTCACGGTAACCTTTGCGTCGATCGATTGGTTTATGTCCCTCGATCCGGAATGGTCGTCTACGATCTACGGATTCATGTTTGTCGCAGCCTGGGCGGTCAGCGCACTGGCTTTCGTTATTGCCGTAATGGCCCTGTTGTCAAAACACGAGCCAATGAACACAGTCGTCGCGCAGTTACACTTTCATGATTTGGGAAAACTTCTCCTGGCGCTCGTAATGCTCTGGTCCTATTTTGCTTTTTCGCAGTTCTTAATCATCTGGTCCGGCAATCTCCCCGAGGAGATTCGCTGGTATCTACCAAGAACGCGCGGCGGTTGGGGCGTGACTGCTCTGGCAGTGGTGATTCTTCATTTTGCGTTCCCATTTCTTTTTCTTTTGTCACGGTCGCTGAAACGTAACGCCGGAAAACTGGTCATCGTCGCGGTTTTAGTTCTGGTAATGCGTTTATTTGATCTCTTGTGGATGATTGCGCCAACCTTTACGGGCGAGCATTTTCATATCAGCTGGATGGACCTGATTGCTCCAATTGGAATCGGTGGGCTGTGGCTCGCACTCTTCAGCTGGCAGTTAACGAAACGTCCTCTGATTCCGATTAACGATCCGCAGTACGAAACGGTGCTGCAGCAAGCGCACGCGCACTCGGAGCACTGAACTGAGCTATGGGGACAACCGCACACAATGGTAACGGCCACGGCCACATCACGGAGACGCCGGATGTGTCGCATATCAAGAACGTTGATGTGACGCATGAAGCAAGTGACGTTAACATCTCCGGGATTGTGAAGTTTGTTGTGGGTCTCACGATCTTTGGGATCGTTATTCAAGTTCTTATGTGGGTCATGTTCAACTTTCTGAACGCGCAGCAGCAAAAGAAAGAACCGCCGCCGGGGCCGATGGCCATGACGGAGCAGGAGCGACTGCCACCGGAGCCTCGCCTGCAAGCAGCCAGGGGATTTGGCGTGAAGCTCGAAAATGGTCAGTGGGTGCCTCTCGGAAACAAGGAGCCGCAGGCTGAATACCGCGTGCTGTATGAGCAGTGGGAACGAAGGCTGAACGAAGGCGCAAGAGATCAGTCGGGGAAGATCGTAGGTCTGCCAATCGATCAGGCCATGCAGAAGGTGGTTGGTAACTTACCTTCCAGGATTCAAGGTCTTTCAGAGCAAGCAGCCACCGAA
>JALYTI010000615.1 GCA_030854375.1 Acidobacteriota bacterium
TTCGTACAGAGTGGGGAAATCGGCTCGGTACTACAAGACCCTCGGGGTCGAAAGCGCGTCCGCCACGACTGGTGGAGGCTTCTAGGAAGCTGTCTGGCCCCTGAAAAAGAAGCTGTGCAACGGTTCACAAAACTGTTGATCCCACTGTTGCCTGACTGCATCCTCCGGACCTCAGCAATACTGTTTTCGTGCACGTAAAGTCCCAGGTTTTTGCACGCGTTTCATAGGGGAATTTGCGCAAATTTTGCACACGGCGACGGTACTGCTCCACTACAGGAGGAAAAACAAAATGGCTCTAGTACAACGCAACGGGATTTGGCAGTGGCGCAAGATGGTCAACGGAGTAGCGCTAAACCGCTCTACGCAAACCGACGACAAGAAGCTAGCAGAGAAAATGGCGAAGAAGTGGGAACACGAAGCTGTCCAAGCAATCGTGTTTGATGGCGAACGGACCGTAACACTGCACGAAGCGATTCAAGGCTTTCTGGACGAACGCAAGCACATGCGCAGCCACAAGTCCGCAAGTATGCACATGAACAAATGGAAGGATGCGTTACGTATGGGTCAAGGCAACCGAAGTCGTAGACCCAGCACCTAAATTAGCGGCGCGTACTGCCAAGCAGCGTAAGGCAGCCGAATCGCTCGCAACAACGCCGCTTGTGGACAACGGCGAAGTGTTCACCTGGTAAGCTAATTGAAAATCAACGCAAAGAAAGTGGCCTTGGCCACCTTCTTTGTGAAATTCACTTTGCTTGGGAGCTCCGACGGAACAACAAAAATCCAAAGAGACCTAGTCCGAACAGTGCAATGGTGTTTGGCTCAGGTATAGTTCCGGCATCCAATGCCTCTATTGACATGTTATCAATGCCGGATTCGATGTCACAACGCGGCCCAGCGCAGTTGCTCGGAACTCCCTGAAATCGAAACGTTAGATTTGTCGCGTCCGCTGTGAATGTCATCGACTGATCAAGCCAGTCCGCCCAATTTCTTCCTGGTTGGGCCACGGAGATAGCAGAGAAATCCTGAGAGAGCGAACCAGCGCCGTTGATTTGAACGTTCACAATGTCATCGAATCGTCCGCTATTGCTGTCAATCTCGGAGGACTGAGAAAAGCCAAGCTTGTAACTCGATCCAATCGTAAAACCTGTTAGGGAAGCGCTGAACAATTGATGATCTCTGTGCTGACGACGCGCGCCACGTCGACGCGTTTTCCGGGGAACTAAATATTCGTCTTCATGCAGTCGAACCAGCGAAGTCTGCCGATTTTGACGCATTTTTCCCGGCGCTCTCGTCCTCAGGACGGAGCTCGGGTTTCTGAGACCCTAAATTGCCGGCCAGCCAGCACCAGATTCGCGAAGCCGAACAGCGTGAACAGTTGCGCGGTGTTCTTCGCCAAGCCACGATAGCGCGCCTTGCGATGACGGAACAGGTTCTTCACGACGTGGAATGGATGCTCAACCTTCGCTCGCACGCTGGCCTTCAGGTGCTCCAGCTTTTCCGTCATCCGACCGAGTTTGTTGTTGGGCAGCGCCTTGCGTTTGGAGCGCTTCATCGCAACGTGCCAGGTCACGTTCTTTCCGAGATTTTCTTCGCGTTTATCGACGCCTTGGTAGCCGGCGTCACCCATCGCCGCGACTTCATCTCCGTGCAGCAGCGCGTGTGCTTGCGTGACGTCCGACACGTTGCCGGCCGTGCCGATCACGGTGTGCACGAGGCCAGACGCCGAGTCCACACCGATGTGGGCTTTCAGCCCGAAGTGCCAGTCGTTGCCCTTCTTGGACTGGTGCATTTCGGGATCACGTTTCTTGTCTTTGTTCTTGGTCGAGGGCGGGGCTGCGATCAGCGTGGCATCGACAATCGTCCCTTCCCGCATCATCAAACCCTGCGCTGCCAAGTGCCCGTTAATCGTCTCGAAAATCTTGCGTGTTAGCTCATGGGTCTCAAGCAGGCGACGGAATTTCAACAGCGTCGTCGCGTCCGGTGCCGACTCGCGATTGAGGTCGATACCGACGAAGCCACGAATTGCCTGGCTGTCGTAGATCGCGTCTTCGATGCCTTCGTCGGAAAGGCCAAAACACTGCTGGGCAACGTACATGCGCAGCATGCGTGCCAGTCCAATCGGCGGGCGGCCTGCGCCTTCGACCTTCGGATAGTGCGGCTCGATCAGCTCATGCAATTTCGACCAGGGTGTGACACTGTCGATCTTCGCGAGGAAGCGATCGCGCCGTGTCAGCTTCTTCTTGGCGGCGTATTCGAGGTCGGAAAAACTCTTCTGCATGATCAACTGGACGGTGGTCGCGATGCCATTATTGTCGCAGGTCTTGCCGGCGACCGGAACGGGGCCGGGGATAATAAATCAGTGCTTCCTTAGCGATAACTG
>JALYTI010000616.1:0-875 GCA_030854375.1 Acidobacteriota bacterium
TACGGTCGCAGGCAATACCCCAACTCCGTCGACAGGCGAAAAACCCAAGAGCATTAAAGGTGTTTACCTGCTTGAAGGAAATAAGGTGCGATTTATCGAAGTTACGACCGGCATAACCGGTGAGGCTGACATCGAAATCACGAGTGGCGTTGAAAAGAACATGGAAATCGTTAGAGGCCCGAGCCGCGTGTTGAAAACGCTCAAAGACGGCATGACTGTGAAGCGCCAAACCCGCCAGTCAGGCGCTAATGCCAACGCAAACGGGGGCGGCTAAATGAGCGACGTTACACTGGCAACATCCGAGGCGCCCGTTATTCAAACGGAGCCACAGCCCTCTCCGCACGATGCCAACTCGCTCATCTCTATGCGCGGAATCTGGAAGACTTACCAGATGGGCTCCGAAGAAGTGCATGCCCTTCATGGCGTCTCCTTTGATATTCCCAAGGGTGAGTATATTGCGATCATTGGCCCATCCGGCTCAGGCAAGTCCACCTTAATGAATCTTATTGGCTGCCTCGATACTCCCAGCAAAGGTGAATACTGGCTCAACGCCAAAAACGTTTCTGAAATGGATGACGACGAACTCGCGCGCATACGCAATCAGGAAGTTGGGTTTGTATTTCAGACTTTCAACCTGTTAGCGCGAGCGACCGCCCTTCATAACGTGGAACTACCATTGATCTACGGTGGTATCGGATCCGCTCAAAGACATGAGATGGCCAAACAAGCATTGGCGTCCGTAGATCTAGCCGACCGGGTAACGCACCGTCCAAACGAACTCTCTGGCGGCCAGCGTCAGCGTGTCGCTATCGCTCGCGCATTAGTTAACCATCCTTCGATTCTTCTCGCCGATGAGCCGACCGGGGCACTCGACA
>JALYTI010000616.1:885-2377 GCA_030854375.1 Acidobacteriota bacterium
GAAATACGATCATCGTCGTGACCCACGAGCGTGATATTGCCGCCCGCGCGCACCGCATAATTTCCATTCGCGACGGACTAATCGAAAAAGACGAGAAAATTCGATAGAAATTAGGCGGAAGCACGGGCCTTCTGTTCATTGCGATGACACGCGACGAAACAAAGCCACCAAACTATGCTTTCTCCGGGCGAACCGTACCTCCCGTTAGCAGGCGCTGGTATTCCTTGTTTCGTCTGGCAGCTTTGTGGGAAGCATTCCTCGTGGCCGTCGGCAGTCTGCGCTCCAATAAAATGCGAACCGCTCTGACCCTGGTGGGCATCGTTGTGGGGGTGGCTGCGGTTATTGCAGTTGTAACAATCATCCAGGGACTGGATAACAAAGTCGCCACAACATTCTCTTCGCAAGGCTCCACAGTATTCACGATTTCGAAGCGCCCTCAAATCATCAAGTCGCGCGAAGAATTTGTAAAATTCAATAAGCGCAAAGATGTGACGCATGAAGACGCGGAAGCCATAGCTCGCCTGTGCACCGCGTGCTGGCGGGTCGGCGTGGCCGCGAACGTAAGAGAGACTGTAAAACACGCCGATCAGAAATTCGAGAACGTTAGTATCCGCGGTGTCACGCCAACGACGATGTTTGATGTCGATGGACGCTCAATCGATATCGGACGCATCTGGACGGATGCCGAAGGGATCTCCGGCAGGGAAATCTGCGTGGTCGGCCCGGACGTGCTAACAAATCTTTTTGGTGGCGCTTCGGCTGATCAGGTCATAGGCCGGGAAATCAGAATTGCAGGTCGCCCATTTCAAATCCTCGGAGTGTTAGAGCCGCTCGGCTCAATCTTCGGCGCTTCGCGTGATAGCGTTGCCTATATTCCTTACTCGACTTACCAAAAGATCTACGGCGCGCGAGATTCAATTGTCGTCTTCATTCAGGTTCCCGCTGCCGCGCAACTTGAACCTGCGGAAGATCAAGTGCGCACCGTTATGCGCAGCCGGCGCGGACACACCTTTGGAAACGAAGAAGACGAAGGATTCTCGTTAGAAACTCAGGATGTATTTCTCGACCTTTACGGTAAAGCAACCTCCAACATCTATCTCGTAACGATTGGCGTAGCGGCGATTTCACTTGTCGTCGGCGGGATCGTGGTAATGAATATCATGCTGGTTTCCGTAACGGAACGGACAAAAGAGATTGGGATACGCAAGGCTATCGGCGCACGGCGCAACGATATCCTTACGCAGTTTCTAATCGAGGCGGTTACTGTGACGGCAATTGGCGGCGCTATCGGCGTGCTGACGGGCTTTGGTCTTGCCTATCTGATCGCTGCGTTAATAGGGTTCCCGCTATTGATCAGCGTAGCTTCAGCGGTTCTTGGAGTGGGAGTGTCATCGATCGTGGGGATCATTAGCGGACTCTGGCCCGCTTGGCGCGCAGCCCGACTCGATCCGATTGAGGCGCTGCGATCGGAGTAGGGGGAGCAGGTGGCAGG
>JALYTI010000118.1 GCA_030854375.1 Acidobacteriota bacterium
CGCTTCTCTTCCTCGGCTCCGGTTCAGTAATTCATGGTATGCATCACGAGCAGGACATGCGCCGGATGGGCGGCTTGCGTAAGTACATGCCCATTACGTTCGCCACCATGATTACCGGATGGTTGGCAATCTCAGGCATACCAATCTTCGCCGGGTTCTTTTCCAAGGATGAGATTTTGTGGAGAACCTGGAGCGCCAGGGCATTTAGCTTGCCAAGCCCCGCATGGAGCAAGGTGCTTTGGTTTGTGGGTGCGGTGACGGCACTGCTTACGGCCGTTTACATGACACGCATGATGGTTATGACGTTCTGGGGCACCGAACGATTCCGCGAACATCATGTTGATCACGCCGATGGCATGAACGCCGAAGCGGCCGCCATCCACGATGACGCCCACCACTCGGATCATGGAGTACACGAACCCCACGAATCACCGTGGTTGATGACGGTCCCGCTGATAGTTCTGGCAATCCTTTCGACGGTCGGGGGTTTTATCGGAGTGCCCTACGCACTCAGCTCTCTTGTCGGTGGTCACCTTCCCAATTACATTGAGCAAACACTCGAGCCCGTAGTAGCAAAAGTGCCGGCGGACGCCCGAGAAAGAACCTCGGAGGCCGACCCCATATGGCTTTCTCCTCCGCCGCAGCCCGTTGACGGGCCGCCCGCGTTCGCTCCTCTTGATGAGTTTAATGGAACAATCGAACTCCTGCCTTCGCCTGCAGAGATTCGCGAGGAACGTCTGCTGGCGTTGCTTTCAGTGCTAATCGCGGTGTTAGGAATTGTCTCGGGCTGGGTGATTTTTCAAAAGCGTCCACTGCTTCAGATGCCGCGCATACTTGAAAACAAATACTATGTGGACGAGATCTACGACGCGGCAATTATTAATCCCATCAAGGTTGGCTCACGCGAAGGGCTTTGGAAAGTATTTGATGTCGGTGTTATCGATGGTCTTCTGCATGCCCTTGGTGAAGTTGTAACTGAGAGTGGCGCCCTCGTTCGCCACCTTCAGGCCGGCTTTGTCCGTGGCTACGCGGCGATTATCTTGCTTGGAGCTCTGGCAGTGATTGGCTTCTTTGCCTATTACGGCGTTCATGCTTTGCGGCTTGTTCCCTAGTTTTATGCAGCAACATTTACTGACCGCGATCATCCTCTTGCCCGTCGCCGGCGCGCTGACGACGGTGGCTTACAGCTTTCTTAAGAGCAAGCGCGAGTCGAATTATAAGTGGATCGCGCTCGTCTTCAGCGTCGTAGATTTTGGCCTGTCGTTGTTATTAATTCGCGGCTTAGGATCGGGAATTAAAGACTTTCGATTTGTTGAAGATGTTCTTTGGATCGGCTCGATCGGCGCTCACTACCACCTGGGTGTTGATGGCATCAGTCTCTGGCTGGTGCTGCTGACGACGCTCTTGATGCCAATCGCGATACTCTCGAGTTGGACGTCCATTCAAAAGCGTCAACTCTCTTACTACGTCTTTCTCTTGCTGCTGGCAGGCGCAATGGTTGGCGTTTTCGTCTCACTCGACTTGCTTCTTTTTTACCTGTTCTTTGAAGCGTCACTTGTTCCGATGTTCTTTTTGATCGGAATCTGGGGCGGCGAACGAAGAATTTATGCCGCGGTCAAATTCTTCATCTACACCGCGGTCGGTAGTTTGCTCATGCTGGTTGGCATCATCGCCCTCTACTACATCTTCGGTACATTTGATTACACCTTGATTCTCGAGGCGATGCGAAACGGAGTGACGACGCTCCCGGCACGAACTGAATTCTGGTTGTTCCTCGCCTTTGCATTCGCGTTTTGCATCAAGGTGCCCCTGTTCCCGCTACACACCTGGCTGCCTGACGCACACACTGAGGCGCCAACGGCGGGCTCAGTCATCCTTGCGGGCGTACTTTTGAAAATGGGAACTTACGGCCTGCTGCGTTTCAACCTCGGACTCTTTCCCGATATGTCCCGCAAGTTCGCGCCAGTTATGATCACACTGGCAATCATTGGAATTATCTATGGAGCGCTTGTGGCCATGGTTCAGCCTGACGTAAAGCGCCTGGTGGCCTATTCATCTGTGAGCCACATGGGGTTTGTCGTCCTCGGACTATTCTCGTTCACTGAGTTGGGAATGCAGGGCGCCCTCTATCAAATGCTCAATCACGGAGTCTCGACTGGAGCGCTGTTTCTTTTCGTCGGCTTCATCTACGAGCGCCGGCATACCAGGATGATCAGCGAATTCGGTGGACTGGCTACGCCTATGCCCTGGTTTTCAACGCTCTTTGTCATTGCATCACTGTCTTCAATCGGTCTGCCGTTTTTAAACGGCTTTGTCGGTGAGTTTCTGATACTGATTGGCAGCTGGACATCAAACGCAATCCAGCATCCGCGGATTGCCACGATGCTGGCGGCAACAGGTGTGATCTGGGCTGCTGTTTACATGCTCTGGATGTTGCAGCGCGTCGTGTTTGGAAAGGTGACGAACCCGCAGAACGCAAAACTTTCTGATCTCAATTCTCGCGAGATTGGACTGCTCATACCATTGCTCGTGCTCATTGTGTTCATGGGAGTTTATCCCCAGGTGTTTCTGGATCGATCCAAAGCGAGTGTGGAAGAAGTGCGTAGTCGCGTGGCCTCGCCACCGGCGGGAGGTTCGTTTGCCTTGATCAAACAAGACTCGCTCGAGGTCGAACGATTGAAAGAACGATGACTGCAGTTGTCTAGAGACCGATGCCTTTACCAGCACGTCGTTAGAAAGTGGACTTGTCCACCTCGCCCGGCGGGGCACAAGTGCCCTTTCTAAACGGTGTGTGTTCTTATCTGTGGGCGCCCACGCACTGGTGCCGCGCGCGTGTGGGCACGAGTGCCCGATGTAAACTGCTAAATGTTAGAGATGAATTTCTTAGCTCTACAATTCGCGACGCCTGACGTCAACCTTGCGCTCATCATGCCTGAGCTGATCGTTTGCATTGTGGGCGTAGTGGTCATGCTCGTGGACGCGTTTGGGAAACCCTCTCAACGCTGGGTCACGGGGAGCATTTCTATGACCGGATTGATTGCCGCCGGCGTCAGCTCAGTCTGGTTATGGCTCAACTGGAGCGTCCCCAACGAAGCCTTTAATGGAATGATCGTTCTGGATCAGTTACGACTCGGATTCACTTTCGTCTTCCTGATTGTCTCGGCACTTACGATTCTCGTTTCGATGGTCTGGGTACAGAATGAGCGACTTCCGGCTGGAGAATTTCATTCGCTGCTAATGTTTGCGACCGCCGGCATGATGTTCATGGCTTCGGCAGGAGACCTGGTAATCGTATTTCTTGGACTGGAAATTCTCTCCATTGCCACCTATGTCATGTGCGGATTTCGCCGCACCGACATTCGCTCAAATGAGTCGTCGATGAAGTATTTTATTCTTGGCTCATTTTCGTCCGCGTTCCTGTTATACGGTATCGCGCTGACGTACGGGGCAACGTCCACAACTGCGGGCCTTGCAGGCACCACGAACATTGCGGAGATAGCCAGACGCCTACCCGACGCACAATATCCACTCCTACTTTTCGCCGGCGCCGCCATGATGCTGGTCGGCTTCGGTTTCAAGATTGCCACGGCGCCTTTTCACGTTTGGACTCCAGACGTTTATGAAGGCGCGCCCACGCCCGTTACGGCGTTTATGGCGGCGGGCCCCAAAGCAGCGGGCTTCGCTTCGTTTATGCGAGTGTTTCTCTTTGCGTTTCCTTTCGTTCTCGCTGCCGGCACTCCGTCCGTCGCCAGCCAGATTCACTCTGCCTGGTTGGGAGCGCTCGTTGTGCTCGCGATTCTCACGATGACCATCGGCAACGTCGTGGCTATTGCGCAGAACAACGTGAAACGAATGTTGGCTTATTCGTCAATTGCCCATGCAGGTTATGCGCTGGTTGGATTCATTGCTGCCGGGGCGGCTGCCGATCCATCACAACGAAACGCGGCTATCACGGCCGTCATATTTTATCTGCTGGTTTACGCGGTGATGAACCTGGGCGCTTTTGCTGTCGTTCAACTGATCGCACGGGCGGGTGATCGTCGCACGGAAGTCGAAGATTACAACGGAATTGGGTTTCAGTCGCCCTGGCTCGCATTCTGCTTGTCGCTCTTTTTACTGAGCCTGCTGGGAATGCCGCTCACCGGCGGCTTCATTGGCAAGGTAATGGTGTTTCGGGCAGCACTCGACCAAGGCTACTACTTGCTCGTTGTCGTGGGCGTATTAAACACAGCCGTTTCAGCCTATTACTATTTGCGGCTGATCATCGTGATGTTTTTTCGCGAAAGAACCACGGTGTGGAGCGCCCCGAAAATACCGGCGAGTATTGGCGTGGCTCTCGTTATCACCATCCTGGGCGTGTTTTATCTTGGTCTCTTTCCTGGCCGCATCATAAATGCGCTCCAAACAAAGCCCGTCCTGTCAGTCTCCATGAAATGAGGCCGACAACGTCATGTGGAGTGCGGCGCCGAGGGCACCCCGCGCGGGTTGCCCGCGCAGAGACCTCGGTTGCTGCCGCTTTTTTCTTTGCAGGTATTGGACTAACGCCAGTTACTTGTTGAAAAACCATGCAAGCAAAAGCGGCGACAAGTCGCCGCACTCCAAATGCTGAAGAGCATGTGCAAAGAGTCAAGGCCGAACTCAGGGATGCCTGGCTTCCGCACATCTACCGCGAACGCATCCGCAAGATACGCACCCGTTCATACAGCTTCGAAGGATTAACCGACAAAACCAGGGTGGAGATACAGCACACTCTGTTGGGTGTGGAATTGGTAGCCGGCCGCCGGCGTCTGCTCTGTCCTGACCTGGCAACCGCGCGCTATCTCTCCGTCTTCGCGCGCGCAGGGTGTGAACACGTGGCCATGCCTTACGACATCACAAAAATCTCCCAGTTCGCGGACGAGCTGGAATCTTCCTGGCACAGAATGTTGCTCCTGGCGGACCACCAGGCCGCCGGGAAGTCAGACCCGTTCAAGGTTCGGATTCGCAGGCTGCTAATCGCGCAGATAAGAGCCGAGATATCCGAAGCCGGCGCCGGCACACCTATCCCGGAATTTAAACAAAGCACGAAGCAGCGTTCGTAAGCCGCGTAGTTCCACTGGTAGAAAGTAACATTTTGGTTGCGGTGGAATTTAACCCCTTGCGCACAGCGACGATTCTTAGTTTAATAGTTCACGGGATGATAGAGGAACCTCGCGAAGTATTAATTGAAGAACCATTACCTGCCGATTCGGGCGCCACGCTTCCGTTTCCCTACAATCAGCAAACGTACTGTCGCTACGAGCCTATCGAAAAGCAGATTGAAGAAGTGCGCGTGCTGGTGGTTGATAGCTTGCTGCGCGACGAAGACGATCTGTCGGACGTAGCCCGAAACGACTGGGGCAATGCTACCGCGTGGGAGATCAAGCGTGAGCGAAAGATTGCCGGAATGGCGATCGAGAATATTCTCAGCAACATCGACCGGCTCGTCTTACGGCCGACCACCCAGGTTACCCATCTAGCGTCGGTATCAGTAGCATCGCAGCAATTCAAGCCTGAAGCCATCGTGCTAAGCGGGACGCTTCGCGACTTTGATTATTACAGTCCGGCTGTACTCGACACGTTCTCCGAGTTTATTCGTACCACCAGCATTCCCGTTCTTGCGATCTGCGGCGGACACCAGCTTGTCGGTCTTAGCTTTGGGGCCCGAGTGATGACGCTCGACCACCTCGAGCAACACGAGCAACGCGAAAATCGGCCGCTGGAGTATCAATATCGGTTCATCAGGATTACTGATCCTAAAGATCCTATTTTTCGCGGAATGCAAAATCCAGCGTCCGGTCTCTGGCAGGATTATACGCAGCAGGCGCGCGTGCTGCGCGTATGGCAAAATCACGGACTGCAACTCGATCGCGTTCCAGAAGGCTTTAATCTGCTCGCGACCTCATACCTGTGTCGCAACCAGATGATGGTCAAACGCAGTGACGACCAGCTTATTTATACAGTTCAGTTTCACCTGGAGAAGTCTTTTGAAGACTGGAATAAGAGCCGCACACGCTGGGAACATCCGAACGAGTCACGTGACGGACGCATCCTTTTCGAGAACTTTCTTAACTTGGCGCTGGCTAATGCAGCTTAGCCTGTGTGTTGATGGCTAACTGCAGACCAAGATGGGCCCGGAGCGACTTAACGACACCAGCCTCTCCACAGCAGCAAAGCACCTTGCCACTCGCGACGAACATTTGGCCTTCGTACTGAAGACTTGCGGACCGCCTCCAATGTGGTCCAGGCGTCCCGGGTTTCGCACACTGATTCAAATCATCCTCGAACAGCAGGTGTCGCTAGCATCGGCTGCTTCGATGTTTGCCCGGCTTAGAGAGAACGTGGTTCCCTTCCAGCCCGCGCGCATGATCGAGTTAGGCGAGGCTCATTTGAAATCCCTTGGCCTGACACGGCAGAAAACAGCCTATTGCCTGCACCTCGCACAATCGGTACGGGATAAGCGTCTCAACCTGTCGCAGCTATCACGAATGAGTGATGCGGAAGCAAAGTCGGTCTTAATGGAGCTGAAAGGAATTGGATCCTGGAGCGCAGACATCTATCTGCTGATGGCCCTGGGCAGATATGATATTTGGCCGGCGAATGATCTAGCGCTCGCCATCGCTGTTACAAAACTCAAGCGACTCCCACGTAGGCCAGATTCAAATCGATTGACTGAGATGGCTGAGGCGTGGCGGCCGTATCGTTCAGTGGCGGCGAGAATGTTGTGGCAGTATTACCTGGCAAAGCTGC
>JALYTI010000617.1 GCA_030854375.1 Acidobacteriota bacterium
TTCCGGTTTCTTGATGAGCGCGGCAGCTTTCCTGGCGTGGGCGAAGCGTCGCGCGACCAGAGCCATGATGGGATATCCCGATGAGTGCAGCGCAACTGCCAGCGCCTGTCCGAGGCGTCCCGAGCCCACGATGGAAACCGAAGGCTTTGGTCTTTGGCGTATCTTTTTTGTCATTCCTGGGAAAAAATAATGGCCGGCGAGCAAGCTTCAGTCAGAACCTGGAGCGGTATAGAAGGCATCTCGACAGAATGTCGACAACAAAAGCCCGCTCACCGCTAACACCCAAGCGGGCGGCGGAATGCCCTGGCTAGTCGCAGTTGTCTCAGACTTTCGCAGCAATTCACAATCTTGCTCTACCAACACGCGCAAAAGTCTTCCAATTCTTAGGGTTTTCTCAGGTGGTGCATTATAATGGCGGTCACCCCAGATTCGCCAAAAGGTTAAGTCTTTTGTTGACCCAAGGGCGAACGATTTGCACCTTTGCAAATCATTTGCGCGCACAACCAGCGGCTAATGCCGGGCATCATAGACTGCGCGTTTGAAAATAGCGAAAACCGCCTTCTTTGACAGAGCGCTTCCGTTTTTCCCTCGCTCATGTTTTCGCTTGTGCAGAAACCCTCAATGTGACCCTGGAAGATTTTCCCCAGAACTCTTTCAATTAGGTATGTTTCAAAGATATCTGGAGGTTTTTTCAAGATGAATAGCTTCTCCCGCATCGCCACCGCCTTCTTATTAGTTTCTTCGCTACTTGCCGGTTCTATCGCGACCTTTGCTCAAACGACCCCGTCGACAGATAAGTCCAAAGCGCCTGCGCCAGCGACCGCAACCAATAAAGATACGACCCAGACTGCGCCGACCACGCCCGCCGGCTCAAACAAGCCCCTGTCGGTGAACGACGATCCTGCCATGATCGGAAAGCGCAACATTAATAAAGGCATTATTGCCAAGATGAGCGGCTCGACCGAGAAGGAAGTGCGGCAGGGACGCGAAGCGGCTGCGGAAGTTGAACGGCAGGCGAAGTTTATCGATGATCCGGTGATCACTGAATATGTAAACCGCGTCGGTCAGAACATCGTTCTGCATTCTGACGCGAAGGTTCCCTTCACCATCAAAGTCATCGACTCAGACGAAGTGAACGCGTTTGCTTTGCCCGGGGGATTTTTCTATGTCAACAAGGGATTGCTTCTGGTGGCTGATAACGAAGCCGAACTAGCGGGTGTAATGGCTCACGAAATCGCTCACGTCGCCGCTCGCCATGCTGTTGAAAACCAGACCAAGGCTTCGCTTTTGGAATATCTCGCTCTGGGTGGTTCGATTTTTCTCGGTGGCATTCCCGGGATGATTTATCAAAACACGGCGGGACTAGGGCTGTTGGGAGTCTTTATGAAGTTCAGTCGCGGCGCCGAAGCGGAAGCTGACCGGCTCGGGGTTCAGTATATGTATGCGGCCGGTTACGATCCCAGCGCGATGGCCACCATGTTTGAAAAGCTTGAGGCAAAGAACAAGAAGAAACCAGGGCTTATCTCGCGGGCCTTCGCTTCACACCCTGCGCCGCCGGACCGGCGCGCATCGGCTCTCGCTTTGGCCGCAAGGTTTCCGGAGCACGAAGAGTATGTGATCAGCACATCTGAGTTTCAGAAAGTGAAATCGCGGTTGCTGCGACTTTCCAACGCCCGCGCTTCAAGTACCGGAGCGTTGGCTGCTGGCGACGAAGGAGCGCCGGGAAGGCCTACGCTTAAGAGACGCCAACCAACCCCGGACGATTCAACTACCAATCCGGATGGGACCGAACAGAAGCCTGCGGAAAAGGCGGAACCTCCGAAGCTAAAGAAGAACGACGGTTCCAAGCCTTCGCAACCGTAACGGTACCGGACCAAGTCTAATTCAAAGGGCTCCTCGGCTAATCTGCCGGGGAGCCTTTTTGTTGTTGAAACGCCCCGTGCTAGTTTGCGTGCTTTCTTGTAACGCAAGCTGTTAGTTTGCATGAGCTATGCTCAAGAGTAGTGGAAACAGTTAGCGAAGCGAGATGGCGGAAACCAACGCTTGCGGCTTTGCCGCCGCACAGTGCGGAAAGGCTGCGCCTTTCCGGCGGGCTATATTTATTTCTTTGTGAGGCTATGCCTCATCAATCAATCGGAGGCGTAGCCTCCCAAATCATTAAAAGCTGCTCCGGTAAGGCGGAGCCTTACCGCACTGTGCGGCGGCAAAGCCGCGGACTGTTGTCATGCGTGCGCTTCACGAACTCGTGGCTACGACTTTTTGTGCAAGGCCGTTTGCATGCCTTCCTTGTAACGCGCGCTGCTGGCGCCGCAAACTAACAGTTTTCGTTACAACTTTCCGCCCCGACAACGCGTCGCTGTGACGCTAAGTG
>JALYTI010000119.1 GCA_030854375.1 Acidobacteriota bacterium
AGGTTGGACCGGGCAAAGTGTTTTTTGTCTTCGCCTCATCTTGTGGACAGACAAGAATGTCGTCCTCATAACAACATTCGCAACGTGGGCACTCGCGCATAGGCAGGAATTTACAATATCGATAGCACGCAGGTTATTTCGTAATCATCGAGGTTGCGGCATCTACGCTGCGCTCAACTCGGAACCACATGCGGAGCATTTGGTCGCCGCTCTCGGTATTGAAGATAAACAGAAAGGGCAATCTTTCACCAGCGCTGCCTTCTCCCGTTTATGTTTATTAATCGTCTTGACAATTAAGAAGACTACGAACGCAACGATGAGAAAAGCGATGATGTCATTGATCAGAGCACCGTACGCGATGACAGGAATTCCTTTGCTTTTCGCATCGGCCAGCGAAACCGGCACACCTTTGGAAGTATCCAGGACGTAGAACAGGCTCGCGAAGTCTACCCGGCCGAGAATTAAACCGATCGGCGGCATTATGATCCCATCAACGAGGGACGTGATAACTTTTCCGAATGCGACGGCCATGATAAGGGCGACGGCCAGATCGATCACATTTCCGCGCTCAATGAAATCTCGAAATTCTTTCAGCATTTGTCCTCTCCATTCAAAGTAGGAATCGCGCCCGCCAAGTTTTTCCGCCCGGCGGTTGTTGTGGCTGGACACCTTATGGATTTAGCGTGTTAGCATTGTATCTCATGGCATCATACAACAACGCTATTGCCTCGGCATTGCCCGATGGGCGGGCTGCTTTGGTTGTGGCCCATCCGGGTCATGAACTGCGCGTGTTTCACTGGCTCCGATTGGCCCGCCCCTGTGTCTTCGTTCTCACCGACGGTTCCGGTCGTTCTGGAAAATCGAGACTGCATTCTACAACAAGAATTCTCGAGCAAAACAAAGCATACCGGGGCTGCATTTATGGGCGTCACACGGACCGCGAAATCTACCGGGCTTTGATTGAACACGAAGTGGATCTGTTCCTTAATCTTGTTCAAGAACTCGCCGCCGCGCTGGTGCGGGAACGGATTGATTATGTGGTCGGCGATGCAATCGAAGGCTATAACCCGTCGCACGATTTATGTCGCGCCATAATCAACAGCGCCGTGGAGATTGCGAGTCATGAGAGAGATTGCGACTTACTTAATTTCGAGGTCATGCTGACAAGCGAGCCGGAGGATCACGCCTTAGCTAAGTCTGAGGGCGCGCTTTTGCTGGATCTCGATGACGATCACGTGTCACATAAGATCGAAGTGGCACTAGGATATTCTGCACTGGCCGCTTACGTTCGTCTTAATCTTAGGAACTACGGTGTTGGAGCTTTTCAGACGGAGTGCCTTCGCCCGGCGCGCAGTCACTTAAGTAGCTACGAGTTCTCAGAGACTCCCTATTATGAGCTTTACGGTGAGCGTCAAGTCGCCGCCGGTCATTATCAAAATGTCCTTCGCTACCGGCAACACGTGCTCCCTGTGATCCAGGCACTTCAGGATTTCGCAAAGCCCGTCGGCCGCAGAGCAGCTTGCGCATACTAATTACAAACAATGGCCTTTCGTCTCGCGCTGGTTCCGAACTCTATGTGCGCGATCTGGCAATAGGTTTACTCGCGCGTGGGCATACACCCGTCGCGTATAGTTCTGACCTGGGAGACGTCGCAGAAGAAATCCGCGCGGCGAATGTCCCGGTTGTTAATACTCTTGAGGGCCTGCCTCCTCCCGATGTCATTCACGGACAACATCACCTGGATACGATGGTTGCGCTGTTGCATTTTCCCGGTGTTCCGGCCATCTATGTTTGTCACGGATGGTTGCCTTGGGAGGAACTTCCTCCGCGATTTCCACGCATTCTGCGGTATGTAGCTGTGGACCACGTCTGCCGTGATCGATTGGTTGAGAGAAGAATTACGGACGATAGGATTCGAGTGTTGCTTAATTGGGTGGATCTCGAGCGCTTCAAGCCCCGCCCGCCACTTCCGGAGCGACCGAAACGCGCTCTAGTGTTCAGCAATCACGCCACGGAGCAAAATTCAATAAGCGCAGTACGCAAGCCTGTGTGCGCGCCGGCCTGGTGCTCGATGTTTTAGGAACCGCCATGGGTAAGGTATGCGCGAAGCCGGAGGCAGTGCTTGGTGATTACGATATAGTTTTTGCTAAAGGGCGGTCCGCCTTGGAGGCACTCGCGGTCGGAACAGCCGTAATATTATGCGACGCGACGGGGGCGGGCTCTATGGTTACAACCGGCAACGTAGATCGGCTTAGGCCTCTGAACTTCGGTTTTCGGACTTTATGCAATCCTGTCAACGTGGATATCCTGACGCGCGAGATTGAGTGCTATAACCGGCGTGATGCGCTTGCAGTGTCACAGCGTATTCGGGCCATTGCTGGGCGGGAGCACGCACTCGACGAGTTACTCTCGATTTACCAGGAAATCACTGAAGAACATCAGCGCGGGCTCGCGGACGATTTGGACGCCGAAGAGCGAGCCGCTGCTGCCTACTTGTCTGAGCTGTTACCGCGACTAAAGTTACGCGATCAGGCAGCAAGGGCTCTGGCCGAGCAACTTGCTGAAAGCGAGCGCGCCAAGAAATTCCTTGGTAACTGGCGAGGTCTGGGATTACGAAGTGGTAACAGAACAATAACGAGTAAATTTCTACAGATCGTTGATAAGGCCATTGGTAGCGTGGTCAAACCACTGCTGCAAAGCGAAAGCTTGAGAAAAAAAGTCCGCGCGAATAAGTAATACTGATCCGCCAGCTCGTGGATATCCGGCGCCCACGGATCTCCTACCGGCAGTTCTTACTCGGTTTATAACCAGCCTTTTGTGCCTCTTCGGCATTGTTAAAGACGGCGCGGTCTGCCTCTTTAATCTCCTTTGCGGGAAGGCACCCTGCGGAGTAATAGATTCTCGCTTGCCTATCGGCAACGATTGCCTCCGATGCTGCTTCTTCGGTTGCCGACTCCTCTTCTTCTTTGGCTTCTCTGCGAGCTGTCAATGTCCCTTCCGCGGCGGTATCAGTGATGTGAAAACTCGGACTGTCAGCAACCACCGTAACCACCATTTGGAAATCACCACAGCGAAGCTGTTGGCCGCGCGACTTCCAGGAACTCCACGCGGTTTCCGGCAGCCGGAGTGATTGCGAAATACCTTTTACAAAATCCGGTACTGGTTGCCATCTGAACGAGTTGTCATAGCCAAGCCAGAGAGAAGTAAGCCGGCCATCCAAAAAGTCGAGCGAGATAGTCCTTATTCCCGGGAATGTAGATTTGTCGATCCGCGGATCCCAGTTCGGGTTGATGCTTGTTTTCGACAGCCCAAATTCATTGACGCTTCCGAACAGAACTTGTGGGACCTTGGCCTTAACCTGAGCCGTGGTCATCCCCATTCGAAACCCAAACAACTCGGGAACGTCGGGAAGTTGAGCAAGGCTTGCCGAACATTGCACACTCTGCGCGCATACGTTGCCGGCGCAAAGCAGAATCAGGAATGTGGCGAGTGTTTTAGTTTGCAAGCAGTTTCATCAGGACGGTACTGATTCGAATTTCAATTCTCAGGTCCGCAGGACCTAATGCATGAGGGATCGAAACCAAAACAGTCCCGTAGGTTCTCACTTCAAAAACGATCGAATAACTCTCTCCAGTTCTTCCGGTTCAAACGGCGTGGCGACATACTCATCGCAACCGGCTGCCAGAGCTTCTGCGCGAAATAAGTCCGCGCCATAAGCAGATACCGCAACAATCGGGACTCCCGCAAGGTTACCGACGGTGCGAATCTTTCGCGTGGCCTCAAGTCCATCCATTCCAGGCATCTCGAGATCCATAATGATGAGGTCCGGATGGTAATCTTCCGCCGCCGTAATGGCCTGCTTTCCGTTTCCCGCTTCGACAACGCGGAAACCTTTTTTCTCGAGCCAGGTTTTTACGAGAAGTCTGGTGTCGTCAAAATCATCTACCACAAGGACGGTAGGCTGAGCGTCGTTTCGCGTTTGGCGATCAGGAGGCATGACAGTCTCTCATTCTGATGTGGGGAGGGTATTGCTGGCAATGGTCAGATCTGCGTTCGTCGCTACTGGGACGCAGCGGCTAGTTGGAATAATCGCACAGCGATTTTCGAATTGCCAGGGATTCGGTTACGGATTTGCTTGCCCTTAATACAACGATCGGGCCCATGAGGTCAGTACCACCTGAGGTATCGGGTGGTCCGTTGCATTCATGCTCACCGGCCTCAATTCTTTCCAGAACCCACCCGCTACCGCAGGTGGTACTGACCTCATGGGCCCGCTCCTATCAAATTCCGCGGGGCAAACCGCATCACTACCAGGATTCGGTGAGCGTAAGCGTCACTTGTCGATCAGGCTAAGTACCTTTGGCGACGAGGAGCACATTCTCAACTGTTAGACGAGCTGCCCGCCGCCTGGGAACTTGTTTCGGCAATTTCTGGCAGCGCCTCAAAACGGAGGAGCGTCTTCCCACCGCTCTTGTCTTCGATGCCGATGCCTTCCTCAAAACCTGTCGGGCCAATCAAGGGAGCGATTCTTTCGACATCGGTTATTGAATGAGTCAGATGCCTCTCTTCCGCAGCCGTTTCACCCCCAAGAATAATATCAACGCTGCCCGCGGCGTCTCCCTTGGTCTCAAAACTAATGCCCACGAGTGGCAGGAATTTCTCTTCCTCCTGTGCGCCGAGTTCGCCTATCGTTTCAAGACTCGTGGCACGCAACTGGTTGCGTTTGCTGAACTCATCAAGAAAAGTTTTCCATTGACTGCGTTCGATAAACCCTGACATGAGTGTCTCCTCCTTCGTCCGTCCGCATAAGCGGCAATGATGGTGAAATGAGTGTAACTACGCGGATCACCGTCCCGGTCCGCGCTAATAACTAAGGAAGGCGCCCACGCTGCCAACTCTTTGCAGTCGTTCCGCCGCGGGACCTCGCACCTGTTCGACTTTGCCTTCCATTCCCAAACGCGTGCCGCTGCCCTTTCAACAAAATCGCTAACGGGCTCGACAGCTTTGCCGCAATAATCGCAGGACTCTTTCCATTCTGCAAAGAGCGCGCCGCAGTTTACACACCTTAAGATTCCAACGGTATGCAGGTGCCGACTCATTATCCGTCGTCATTTCTCTTTTCAAGATGCTGTTGGCCGCCAGCGCGGAGCTCGAAGTGAAAACCGTAGGGCTCAGCCCGTTCATCAAACAGTTAACGAAACTATCAGTGCGGGAATGTATAAAAGACGATTGACGAAGGGCGACAACCATGGGAGATGAATGCGCATAATGATGCTCCGTATTTTTGAGTGTAGTTTGCTCGCGGTTAGAAAAGTGGGGCGACTAAAGCGGATGAAAAGGAAGGTCCATCTCGTAGCGGAGACTGCTGCCGGCCTTTAACAAGCGGGCTGGCTCTAGCGGAGTGAGGATTGCGGACCCTTTAGCTCTCTGACGCGCGCTATAAGAGTCATCCAGCATCAAGGCTGATCCTGGACGCGTTGACGAATCACGTATTTTGCCTAGGAGGCAAGTGGACTTAATCGTCTGCTTGCGAATCACGTGTCGCAAACGCTATGCCCTCGCGATAGCTTTATTACGCATTGTTGTCTTCGTTCAATTTCCCCACCGTGATTTCTGTTTGGCATAGACGGTGCTCGATCTAGTCATACCTGTGGTTTAAGTCGGAAGGCGTGGTCAGTGAGGTATCCAGCCTAGGTGAGAAGCCTCGCACCTGACCTTTTTGTCGCATCCCCAAAACTTCTTATCTCGATCGCCCAATCGAGGAAACATGATCGATATTCTTATTGTTGACCACGCTGCCGAGCACCCTCGCAATGTACGCAACTTATTGCCGGAGGCTGTGCTTGCCGGCTTTCGTTTGAAGTTTGCAACGAATTATCGCGAAATTCTTGAAGGCTTTCGAAGTAAAAGCTATGACGTCTGTTTGATCGACTCGGCAAGCGGTAACGGGCTAAGGCTCTTTGCTCAGGCACGTAGCATTGGGTGGGAGGCGCCGATGATTCTTGTCACCTCGAATGATGCCGGCGAGGCCATCAGCGCTTTTCGCGCCGGCTTTGCCGATTGCCTCACGAGGGATCAGATGACGCTGGCAAGCATTGAACGGTCGATATGCTGCGTAGTTGAAGAGGCTAGAGTTCATTCCCTGCAAAGTAAGCGGCGTCGTCGATATCTGGCGCTAATCGACAACGCAGATGTGATTATCTACACGCACGACCTCAAGGGAAAATTCACGTCAATGAATCGAACTGGGGAGCAACTGATTGGTTACTCGCAGGAAGAGTGTTTGAGTTTGACTGTGGCAGAGATAGTCAGCCCAAAATTTCGCAATGTGGCCGTGCAGATGATTGAGCACGCGTTGGATTCCCAGAGACAAACGTTTTATGAGATTGAGATTCTCACGAAGCACGGTCAAACCCTACCGGTCGAGGTGGAAACACATCTGATTTATCACCAGGGAAAACCTGTGGAGATTCAATCTATTGCTCGAGATCTTAACGGCCGCACTCACGCCAGACCATCATTAGTTCAAAATGAGCGGTTGCCACTGCGGGGAAAACTTGGGACGCAAGCGCTGATGCTAATCGCGTGAAGCCCATACCGAAATCTCTTCAGGACCCGGCCGCCACCTTGGCTTCTTATTCAAAAGTTTTCCCGCGCCGTTTCTCTTTCTCGTCGCGCCGTTTAGATAGGGCACTTGTGCCCCGCCGCGGCAGGGGCGGACAAGTCCGCTTTCTAAACGGTGCAGGAC
>JALYTI010000618.1 GCA_030854375.1 Acidobacteriota bacterium
CACACCGTCAACTGATATCTATAGTTGCCCTCTCGCGATGACTGATGGCGCAGCACGTACACTCCTCACTTCTGGAAACCAGGCGTTGATTGATCACGTAGTGCCACATCTCATCAGTCGCAACCCCGCAGACTTTTGGACCGCCGGCCAATGGATGACCGAACTCACCGGCGGCTCTGACGTGGGATTATCGGAAACAGTCGCAAAGCCTGTGACTCAAGTAGGAATGACTCAAGAAGGAATGTCTCAAGGTCAGGAAGGTGGGCTTCCACCCCAGCGGGGCTGCCCCGCTGGGGACCCCGGGCTTGCCCCCGCTCTTTTTTCTAATCATTAAGTTTGTTTTCTGCGACACCGCGGGGGCAAGCCCACCTTCCCAACTTGCAAATTCACTTCACTTGAATGATCAGGTTTCCACTTGAATGATTAGGTTCCCATGTTTATCAACTTCACTGGTAGCGCCAGGGGGGATCACAGTCGTTGAAGAATATTCGGTGACAATACAAGGCGCGCGGAGTTTAGTCACCACGCTCAATTTGTCTCGTTGGTAGACCGCGACCTTCAGCTTACGACCCTCCAAATAAGCCTGAACATATCCAGATGGCTTGGCAAAGACCTTTTTGCGAGAAGCCTTACTGCGATTCTGCGTCAGCTTCTCCACAATCCCGGTGGATCGTAAGCGCGCGCTGACAACCTCGACGATATTTGATTCCTGGGCGTAACCATACCGCTCGAAATGCGCACAATGAAAACTTGCGGCTGGGTCCGCGCTTGTATATTTGATTTGCAATTCAAACGACTGGCCCTTGTAACGCAAAGCGAGTGCGCGCTCATGAAGCTGTAGTGATTCTGCAAACCCCTCGCGCCGCAGTGCCGACGTGGCTTCGCGTTCCATGTCCCTGAAAGTCTTCTCTAACTTGTTTCCAACTCCAGAGCATAGCTCCAACATTGTCGTCCTGCTCTGATCTTTGACGACGTCGGCAGTTAGAACGCCGAGAGCTGAAAGAGCGCCCGCAAAGTTTGGCACTATGATACGAGGAATGCGCAGCGCCCGGGCCAGCTCGACGGCGTGAAGCCCCCCGGCACCGCCGAAGGGAAGCAACGCAAACTCACGAGTGTCATAGCCACGCTCAACCGAGATACGTCGAAGCGCGCGCTCCATGTTTGAGTTTGCGATCGTTAACACACCCTGCGCCGCCTCAATCGCATCCACTTTGCGACCGGCAGCTTTACTCATCTCAGACGCGAGTTGCGTTAAAGCTAATCGCGAACGCCCTTCATCGAGCGCAAACTCTCCCCCTAGCAAACCACCACCGCCAAAATGTCCGAGCACAAGGTGAGCATCCGTCACCGTCGGTAAAGTCGATGCGCCGTAACAGGCAGGCCCCGGATCCGCGCCTGCTGACTCCGGGCCAACGCGTAATGAGCCGCCTTCGTCAATTCGTGCAATCGAACCGCCGCCTGCACCCACTGTGTGAATATCCATGACCGGTACGGCAACCGGGAGCCCCGCCACTGTCGCTTCGTTTGTGAGTCGCAAACCGTCTCGTTCGCACAGCGCTACGTCAGTAGAAGTTCCGCCCATATCGAACGTTATGATTCTGTCAAACCCTGCAAACTGCGCTGCTCGCAGCGCACCAACGACGCCACCTGCGGGGCCGGAAAGAATTGTCCGTACGGGTTCCTCAGTAGCAACCGTCGCGGAAATGCTACCGCCGGAAGATTGCATAACGCGCAACCGCGGAGCTTTCGTAGCCAGGCGTTTCAAATAGTTCCCCATTAAGGGTTGAAGGTAAGCGTTGACTGTGACCGTTGAAGTCCGCTCAAACTCTCGATACTCAGGAAGAATCTGGTGCGAGATTGATAAAGGAACGTTGAGAACCGAAAGAGCGTTAGCTACTCGTTGTTCGTGCTCGGGACGCAGGAAGGAAAATAGCAGGCAGATGGCTATGGAATCGACTTTGGCTTCCTTTAACTGCCGTACCAAACCTGGTAATTCCGTATCATCCAGGGCCTCGAGTATTTCTCCCGTGGCAGAGACCCGTTCGCGCAACCCAAAGCGCAAATCATCCGGTACGATGGGCGGCGGGCGAACCGCATCCAGATTGTAGAGCTCAGGTCGCGCCTGCCGCCCAATGACCAGCACATCCTCAAATCCTTTTGTAGTGATCAGGGCGGTGCGAGCGCCGCGTCTCTGGAGCAGCGCATTTGTTCCGACAGTAGTGCCGTGAACTACCTCGATATTTTCGAGTAACACTCCTGCCTTTTCCGCGATTTGTTCGAGGCCTTTTTTTATTGCGAGGGAGGGATCAGCCGGAGTAGAAGCGAACTTGAAGATTTCGATTTGCCCGTTTGCTTCAAAAACAAA
>JALYTI010000619.1 GCA_030854375.1 Acidobacteriota bacterium
TTGGGTGCGGCATTTGGCCTAATAAATGCGAACGGCTAAGCCCGGACCAAGGGCATAGCCCCGGAACTGATCTGGCTGTTGCCGGCGGGGCATAGCCACCGCCGCACATCAGGCGGCAAAGCCGAAATTGACATGGTCCATGCCTTCTGTGATGTGTCGGTCGTCACCGCGATAACTGATACCGTAGTGCAATATCACAGAACAATATCTGCAGAACTTCCACGAGTTATCGAGGCAAGATCTTTTGGTCCCGATACTACCGTGATTAAGCTATGATCTCCACGTTAAGCCCACAGTTCAACATCAGTCTCAGAAGGCAATTCAAACACAGATCGGCGGGCGCTCGGTGAAGGGTCGTGCTGATTCATACGCGTGACCGAGTTTTAAGAGTGTCGATTCCGACCAGTAAGCGCCTAGAAGTTGGAATCCGATCGGCAACCGGTTTGAGGAGAGACCACAGGGAACGTTCAACCCAGGCACCCCTGCGAGATTTGCTGTGACGGTGTAGATATCGTTCAGATACATTGCCAGCGGGTTATCAACTTTTTCACCGATCAAAAACGCGGGCGTAGGAGATGTTGGCGTGATGATTGCCTCGCAGCTCTCGAAAGCATTGCGAAAATCTTCCTTGAGCAGCGCGCGAACTTGCTGAGCCTTCCGGTAGTAGGCGTCGTAATAACCCGCGGAAAGGACATAAGTACCCAGCATGATTCGCCGCTTAACCTCCGGACCGAATCCTTCCTCCCTCGTCTTCCGATACATATCCCGCAGCGCTGGGGCATCTTCAGCGCGAAATCCATAACGCACTCCGTCGAAGCGCGCCAGGTTTGAGGACGCTTCAGCCGTCGCGATGATGTAATAGACAGCAATGCTGTATTGCGCGTGTGGCAATTCAACTTCAACTATTTCCGCGCCGAGCTCGCGATAGACTTCCACGACGGCTTTGACAGATGCGCGCACCTCGCTGTCAAGTCCCTCGCCGAAAAGAGATTTCGGAAAACCGATGCGCGCACCCTTGACGTTATCGGTAAGCTCGGCCGGGTAATCCGGCACAGGCACATCTGCCGTTGTCGCGTCATGTGGATCGCGACCGGCGATGATTTGTAAAACACGTGCTACGTCACTCGTGTTTCTTCCGAACACGCCCACTTGATCCAACGAAGAGGCAAACGCGACCAGACCATACCGTGAGTTGCGCCCATACGTCGGTTTCAGGCCAACAACTCCGCACAGTGACGCGGGTTGCCGCACTGATCCGCCGGTATCGGAACCCAACGCCACGGGCACAATTCCAGCTGCAACTGCCGCCGCAGATCCACCCGAAGAACCGCCCGGCACTCGTAAAGTGTCCCAGGGATTTTTGACCGGGCCGAAGGCGGAGTTCTCATTTGACGAACCCATCGCAAACTCATCGCAATTAGTCTTGCCAACTACAACGGCCCCTGCGGCAAGCAATCGTTCAATCACTGTAGCGTTGTATGGCGGATGGTAATCGCCGAGGATGCGGGAGCCGCACGAGGTTTGTAGTCCCTTTACGCAGATGTTGTCTTTAATGGCGATGGGAATTCCAGACAGCTTGCCAGTAGAGGTTTTCCCGATTTCGTCAGCCCGCTTCAAGGCTCCGGCACGATCTATCTGAAGAAACGCGTTCAGCGACTCATTGAGTTTTTCCGCCGCGTTCACTGAAGACTCAACGATAGCGCGCGCAGTCGTCTCGCCGCTTTGAATGCGTTTCGTCAGTCCGTCAATGTCATTCGCAGTGTTGGCCATGAATTGAATGTTAGGGCACCGATCGGAACCCGTCCGCCACCCAGTGAATAGTCAGGGTTTTAAGCGCCAAGGGGCGCGAAATGTAACAGCCTGGGCCATCGGCTCAGGTGGCACCAGTTTGAAGTTCTAGCGCTGAAAGCGCGAAATGGTGTTGGAGACAGAACAACAGTAAGACTTGTCAATCGACAGTTTCCTATTTCGCGCCTTCAGCGCTTCGGAAAATCCCTGGACCCTCACCCCTTTGGAGTGCGGCGGCTTGGCGCCGCTTTTGGTTGAGAGCCATTCAACGTTGGAAAGCTGCGACAAGGTCGCAGCACTCCAAAGAGCGCCGTCTGTTGCTCACTGTTCGCTGCTCACTCCCGACCGTTAACTACTCTCCGCTCACAATACTTTAGGCACGCGAAAATAACCTGCAGCCGGGTCCGGGGCCTCGGCGAGCGCCGTCTTCTGGCCAAGTGAAGGCGCGACTTCACCCTCGCGAGAGGAATCCATGTGTTCACCTTCGGGCGTGAGCCCGCCAAGCGCAGGCTCGACGTTGCTGGTGTCGAGTGCATTTAGCTGTTCGACGTAGGCAACGATGTCGGCCATCTGCGG
>JALYTI010000620.1 GCA_030854375.1 Acidobacteriota bacterium
GCCGTTTAGATAGGGCACTTGTGCCCCTGCCGCGCGAGGCAGACAAGTCCGCTTTCTAAACGATGGGCGCTTTTTCGATTAGCGCGGCGCCGTTTAGATAGGGCACTTGTGCCCCTGCCGCGCGAGGCAGACAAGTCCGCTTTCTAAACGATGGGCGCTTTTTCGATTAGCGCGGCGCCGTTTAGCTCCGGCACTTGTGCCCCCGCCGCGCGCGGCGGACAAGTCCGCTTTCTAAACGATGGGGCGCTTTTTCGATTAGCGCGGCGCCGTTTAGCCAGGGCACTTGTGCCCCTGCCGCGCGCGGCGGACAAGTCCGCTTTCTAAACGATGCGCGGCTGTTGCCAAGAGGCAGGCTAACGCCTGAACTCTAAGCAGGCTTCCTCCTTGAAAACAGCGTCTTTGCCAGGCCATACAAACTGATCAAAAGCCAGAACGCTTCCATCAGGAAGGCCGACAAATTAAAACGAAACATCAACGATACCATTACCATCACCGCGCCTACCGTGTTCAATAACAGGTAGCTAAACGCGGAACTCGATAGCTTCTCGAGTTGCAAGAGCAAGTAGGCAATCACCATCAGCAGCACCCCGATATTCCCTACCAGATCGAACCAACTGTAATTCAAGTTTGCCTCCGTGTTTGCACATCCTTGTTACAGAGCGCTAAGACTCAGCCAGAACCGCAAATCACTTTCAACGTGTTGGTAAATAGATCAACTTCCTCGCGTTCGAGACACAATGGCGGCAGAAGTCGCAGGACTTTGGGATCGCTTGAGGTGCCGGTAATGATCTTTCGATCCAGCAGGGCTTGGTGAATCGACGCGGCTTTCTCTGAAAACTCCACCCCTAACAGAAACCCTAGTCCACGCACGGCGACGATGTTTGGTACCTGAGCTAACCGTGTGCGCAGGTAGGCTTCGACCTGTCTAACATTCTCCAGCATCCCATCGTTCTCGATTGCCTCAAGAGTTGCCGTCACTGCGGCCATCGCGATCATCCCGCCGCCAAAAGTTGTTCCGAGATCGTTCTCCTTAATGCTCGAGCTGACCTCTTCCGCAACCAGACATGCACCAACCGGAATGCCACTCCCGAGCGCTTTGGCCAGCGTAATAATGTCAGGAACAACGTTAGATCCTGCTGTGCTGCCCGAGAAGAACCACTCTCCGGTTCGTCCCACGCCCGTCTGCACTTCGTCATAGATCAAGATTATTCCGCGCTCGTCGCAGAGTTCTCTCAGGCTTTTGAAGAATTCCGGTTCGGCCATGCGCACTCCGGCCATTGACTGAATCGGCTCAAGCATAATCGCGGCTACGTTTTCGTCAGCGAGCGTTCGCACAGATTCAATGTCACCAAACTCAGCTTGTAAATGACCGGGCACATTTGGCTTCCCGATTTCGCGGTATTTGCCGAGGAACGTTGCGCTAATCGAATCAGCTGTCCGCCCGTGAAAACCGCCGGAGAAGGTGATGATGTTTTCGCGTCCGGTCGTCATGCGCGCGATGCGCATCGCATTTTCGTTTGCTTCGGTTCCGGAGTTGCAAAAGAAAACTCTGGCCAGGGGTTTCGGAGCGATTGACACTAACCTTTCAGCAGCTCGCGCACGGACTTCTGAGTAAACGAGATTGGAATAGAACAATAGCTTCTCGCTTTGTTCGCGGATGGCCGCTACTACGTGGGGATGCGAATGGCCTGTTCCGGCTACGGCGTGACCGCCGTAAAGATCTAAAAACTCTTCGCCGTCGCTGGTGTAGATCCAAACGCCCTTACCTCGGTCCGCCGCGATGGGCATCTTTTTGTAAGTAGCGAGTTGATAACGCTCCTCGCTGGTGGTGATCACTTCCAGGTTGGTCGCTGCTTCTGCTTTCATCCCGCCCTCGTTCCGCTGGGTACTTTTGTTTCAGGAATTGCCAATGCGGGGTTTACGCCGTCGGCATATCCAATATCGAACACCATTCCTTCTGAGATTTGACCCATCATTTCGCGAGGTTCGAGATTAACGACGAACAACGCCTGTTTGCCTTCAATTTCCCGCGGATTCTCGCGCTCCTGTTTTATTCCAGCCAGTATGCTGCGCCGATGATCGCCGAAGTCAACCGTGAGCTTCATGAGCTTGTCCGAGTTGGCAACATCCTCGACGGAGAGAATGGTACCGACCCGAATATCGATCTTGTCGACGTCGGCCATCTTAATCGGCGGTTTGATCGGCGCAGCTTTGAAATCCATGGATTAATTTACGAGAAGCTTACCAATGTCTTCGGGGCATAGCCCCAGGGAGAAACAAAGCGCCAGTTCGGTGGGGCGAAGCCGCCACCGCACATCAGGCGGCAAAGCCGATATAAGAAATCAATTCATTTGGATAT
>JALYTI010000621.1 GCA_030854375.1 Acidobacteriota bacterium
CTCAAAAGTCGCGTCGACCTTGGTTCGGCTTTGCCGCCTGATGTGCGGCGGTGGCTATGCCCCGCCGACAGCAGCTAAATTAGTTCCGGGCTCTGCCCCTCGTTCGGTCTTAGCCCTTGGGATTCAGTAGGACAAAGGCCACTCCAAGGGCATAGCCCAAAAATGCAAAAGGCACCTCACGGCGGGGCATAGCCACCGCCGCACATCAGGCGGCAAAGCCGAAGCCGCACCGACAGAGACTTTTAGGCCAAAGCAGATCCGGTTTTCTCCGAATCTCTGCCTCACATGGCTTGTAACTCAGATCGCGAGCTCTGGCTTGCGCCCGGGTTTACTTTTCATCCTTCATACTTCATCCTTCATTCTTCCAATGTCTCAACCACTTTTCGCATCGCTTTTTGACGAAACCGAGCGGCGACCGCTAACGGTCAGCGAGCTGACCGAGTCAGTTCGCAAAGCCATTGAAGCGCGCTTCGCATCGGTCTGGGTGGAAGGTGAGATCTCAAACTTCAAGGCACATTCGTCCGGCCATTGGTATTTCACGATCAAAGACGAGGGCGCCCAACTTCGCGCCAAGTGTTTTCGTTCAGCCAACAGTCGCATACGTTTTCGTCCGACAGATGGATTGCACGTCAGGGCGCGCGGCCGCCTTTCCGTTTACGAAGCGCGCGGCGAATATGAATTAATCGTAGAGACGCTTGATCCTGTGGGCGCCGGAGCTCTGCAGGTCGCATTCGAGCAGCTTCGTAGTCGTCTCCAGGCTGAGGGTCTTTTTGCGAAGGAGCTGAAACGCGCGCTGCCGGTTTTTCCCGGACGCGTAGGCGTTGTCACGTCGCGTACAGGCGCGGCCATTCGAGACATTCTCAACGTTATCTCGCGTCGCACGCGCACGGTCCACGTTCTCTTCTCGCCCGCGCGCGTCCAGGGTGAAGGTGCAAGCAGTGACATCGCGCGCGCTATCAGACTTATTAACGAGCATCATGAGCGCGCCAGGCGCGAAGGGAGAAACGGCGAGCTGGTTGATGTGCTTATTGTTGGTAGAGGCGGCGGATCTACCGAGGACCTCTGGGCATTTAACGAAGAAGAGGTAGCCCGGGCGATTCGGGCATCTGTAATTCCGGTAATCTCTGCCGTGGGGCATGAAACAGATTTCACCATTGCCGATTTTGTCGCTGACCAGAGGGCGCCTACACCGTCAGCGGCGGCGGAACTTGTTGCTGCGCGCGAGGACCAGATTTGCTCGGCCCTCGTACAAATGGCACAAAACCTTTCGCGTCTGATGCGCTACAAGATCGTTAATGCTAGAACTCGGGTTCAGGAGCAAGCTTTGTCGCAGGTCTTCGCCGAAGTGCGCGGCAAGTTGCGCAACGCCGGCGCTTCGACCAGTTCGGCGCGGCATCGCCTCGAGATACTAATCAGCGAGACGTTGCGTGGCGCCCACTTGCGCGCTGATCCTTTAAGCAGAAGCCTGGCCCCTTCGCAGTTGCGCGCGCGGCTGGTTGAAGCACGGGTGCGCTTCGACTCAGCGTACAGTGGCTGCAACGCGGCTATTGAAAACCAAATGGAGGAATCGGCAAGGCGTCTGGGACTGGCAGCAGCTTCGCTGGATGCGCTTTCACCGCTGGCCGTACTCCAGCGTGGTTATGCCATCGCGCAACGTGAGGACGGAAGTCTGCTGCGTGACGCGAACGCCGTTTCTATAGGTGATTCAGTAAGGGTAAGGTTAGCCAAAGGAAGAATCCGTGCCAGGGTTGACGATGTCGATGAAGCGTAAGGCAATGGTATTTGGTTCATTTGTTTAGAGGCGGGACTTGTCCCGCTTGCCTACCGTTGGGCGGACAAGTCCGCTTTCTAAACGGAACGCGTAGAGTTTGTAAACGAGCTTTGTGATGAAGAACAACGAACAGCAAGCGAAGAGTTTCGAAGCGTCACTGGACGCCCTGGAGCAAATTGTCCATGAACTTGAACAGGGTGATTTGCCATTAGAAAAGAGTTTGGAATTATTCGAGCAGGGCATCCGGCTTTCTCGGCAGTGCCAGGACCGTCTCAATCAAGCTGAGCGTCGCATTGAAGTTCTGCTTCGCGACAACCAGGGCCGTCCGGTGGTTAGCGCTTTCGAGGACGCAAAAGTAATTTCCGGTGAGCACAGCAGCGATAGCGAAGAAAATGGCTTCTGAAACAGGATCTTCTCAAATATTGGACCTCACGAACGATTCTAAGTTGCCGCAATTCCTGGGTGAGTCGCGCACGCTGGTGGATGCGGAACTCGATCGTCTGTTACCTGCCGAGTCAGTTGCTCCATCCAAAGTTCACGCTGCCATCCGCTGGAGTCTTTTTGCGGGCGGCAAACGATTTCGCCC
>JALYTI010000120.1 GCA_030854375.1 Acidobacteriota bacterium
CAGCGCCTCAGCGTCCGACCGCGTTTTCTGTTAGGCAATCTCAAGAGTTATTGGAATCTGTTTGATGGCGGCGTTCTACCCACCCGCTACCGCAGGTGGTACTGACCTGCCTCCTGCTCCTGCCTCCTGCCGCCTGGTTCCTGGTTCCCTAGCTCCACTTGCCTAGTTTTTGCAGCTTCTTAATTTTGCGTTTTACGATTTCACGTTTGATGGGACTCATCTTGTCGAGAAAGACGATGCCATCGCAGTGATCAGTTTCGTGGAGCATGCAGCGCGCGGTAAGTTCCGTATCATCAAGTTCAAATTCATTTCCATTGATGTCGTGCGCGCGCACGATTGCTCGCAAGCTGCGCTCAACCGGAGTGAAGATTCCGGGAAAGGAGAGACAGCCCTCTTCGCCATTCTGCTCGCCTTCAACGTGTATAACTTCGGGGTTGATCATTACCACGCGTTGGTCCGGATCCTTACCACCAGAGCAATCCATAACAAAAAGCCGCTTTGAGACACCAACTTGAACCGCCGCCAAGCCAACGCCGGGCGCCGAATACATGGTCTCAAACATATCGCTCACCAGCTTTTTCAGCCCGTTGCCAAACTCCGTGACCGGATCACCCGGGTTATCGAGTATCGGGTTCGGCCACTTCACTATTTCCATCAATGCCATTATTTAAGCTAACCCTTTGCCGAAAACTTCGAACTGCCTTCGATGTCAATTCTACGATGAAGTTTGCTTCCCTGTCAGCCGCACACCTTAATGTGTCGCACCTGACAAGCTTTCGGATGATCAGACAATAAAACCATGCTCACTGAGACAGGAAGTTCAGAGTACAACCTTTAGGTTGCGTTCGCGCCACAGCGGCAAGCTAAAGCTTTTACTCTGAACTTCTTGAGCTGATATCAATGGGCCCGCTAATATCCACGCAATTGCTCACGATAGCCTTCAAAGTTGCGCTTCATTTCACCCAGACTATCGCCACCAAACTTCTCGCGCATCGCGGACCCAAGCACCAACGCGACCATCGCTTCGCCAATTACTCCCGCGGCGGGCACCGCCGTGATATCGGAGCGCTCGAACGCGGCCAACTCCTCTTGCTTAGTATCAATATCGACTGAGCGTAGCGGCCGACGGAGCGTGGACAGCGGTTTTAGATGACCGCGAATCCGTATCTCTTCGCCATTAGTAACTCCGCCCTCGAGACCGCCCGCGCGATTTGTTTGGCGTATGAACTCCCTGGTTTCGCTGTTGTACCCAATTTCATCATGAACTTCTGAGCCTGGGAGGGCGCTGGCTTCACTGCCTGCGCCGATGGATACGGCTTTTACAGCGGGAATTGACATGATCGCCTGTGCCAGCCGGCCGTCGAGTTTCAAGTCCCAGGCGGTGTGTGAGCCAAGTCCGGGGATAACGCAACGGGTAACGACCTCGAATATGCCGCCGACTGTGTCGCCTGCTTCGCGCTGTTTGTCTATTAGTTCAATCATCTGCTGTTGTAACTGCGCATCGGCGCAACGTAAGGGTGCATCGTCGGAAATTTCGCTGATCTGCTCCCAGGGTAGTTCGAGTGGCTTTCCAGGGATCCCGCCGAGCTGAATCACATGACTGCAAATCTCCGCACCGAATGAAGCCAACAGCTGCTTCGCAAGCGCACCACAAGCGACCCGTGCTGCTGTCTCTCTCGCCGAAGCGCGTTCCAGAACATTTCTTAAATCACGAGCGCCAAACTTTAGTCCGCCGGCAAGATCAGCGTGTCCAGGACGAGGACGTTTGAGACGACGCGTTTTTTCGGAGTCGATTTCACGCGGCTCCGCGGACATTACCTCTGTCCAGTTGGCCCAATCTTTGTTTTGAATTTGCAAGGCGACCGGAGAGCCGAGTGTTAGACCGTGACGGACGCCGCTGAGAATTTCTACCTGGTCATGTTCAATCTTCATGCGGCCGCCACGCCCGTAGCCCCACTGGCGTCGCGCTAATTCTCGGTCAATCCCCGCGACATCGACCGGCATGCCTGCAGGCATGCCTTCAAGTATCGCAACAAGGGCGCGACCGTGCGATTCTCCAGCTGTGGTGAAACGAAACATTTGTAATTAAACGTCAGTAGTCAGTAGTCGGTCTGTAGCTGACCAGATCAACTGAGAGCGCGGCGGGGACTGATCACTTACGACTGACAACGGACAACTGACATTTTCATAAATACTCTTCGGAAAAAATGTTCCCGCGTCCAAGAATCCCGGCCGGATCGAAAGCACGCTTAAGCGCGGCCATCTCACGCAGATTTTCGTCGCTATATAGTTCGCGCAAATATTCTCGCTTCAATTTTCCAATGCCGTGCTCTGCAGATATAGTCCCGCCAAGTTCAACGGCCTTCTTCACAAAACGCTGATAGATTTCCCTTGCCTTTGCAGCTTCCTCGTGGTTTCGCGGAAGGATGTTGACGTGAACGTGATTGTCTCCAATGTGCCCAAAGATAGTGTATCGAAGGTCGCTCCCCCGAAGTGCGTCCTGATAAAACCGCAACATCTCGGTAAATCCCTCATCCGGCACAGACATGTCAGTCGAAACTTTTCGCTGCTGATGACGCGCGAACCACTCATTCATCAACACCGGCAATGCGTGACGAAACTCGCGCAGCTTTCCCTGTTCCTGTTCGTTAGTGGCAAACCACGAACTTTCGCTCAGCGCATGGTGCCGCTCAAGTAAAGAGAACCACTCAGCCATGATCGAGTCCTCGGTTGCAGGGGTCGTCTCCTGCTCAAAAAACAACGCTTCCGTTGCCTCGGTTGGAATGGTTTCATATTTCTGCCGCAAAAACCTTAGCGATTCACCATCGAAGTATTCCAACGCCCTTGCTTCGATGGTCAGGAGCGCCGTTTCGATAGACACCGCACCTTTAGTGACGGATCGGTCGGCCTCGTCACCCGTTCGGACGCCCTTAGTGGTTTGACGAAGGCTCACCTCCGTAGCCTTTTCCATGAGCGTACCCAAACGGGGCGCTTCCGCGCCTTCTGATCGGCGGTTGGCCAGTGAAAGACTCCTCGCTTCGCCCACGAAGGCCAGCAGGCTCTCTTCAGAAGTGAAAAAAACTACTCCGCTCAGTAGCCCCTCGGGTTTTGGCAATAGTTTGACCTCAATCTCGACAATTACGCCCAGCGTGCCTTCGCTACCGATGAAGATGTCGAGCACATCCATCTCGGGTCCAACGTAATAGCCGGAAGCATGTTTACGCGTTAGAGGCATTTGATAGTATGGCAGCTGAGCCTCAAGAAAACCTCCCGAGGAAAGTGGAATCTTGATTCGTCCTCCTGCATCAGCGCTTAGTTCTCCACGCCTGAGATCGATCACCTCGCCAGTTGCCAGCACGACTTTTAGACGCTCTATGTAATTCCGCGTGGGTCCATACTTGAAAGTGCGTGCGCCTGAAGCATTGGTAGCCACCGTGCCTCCTAAGAAGCAACTTCTCTCAGTAGGATCAGGCGGATACAAAAGGCCTTCAGATTCTACAAAGCGCTGAAGGTCGGAAAGCATCACACCGGCTTCGGCAACAGCGCGGCCACCGGAATCTTCGCGAATGATGCTCTTTATCTGGTTCAGTTTGTCGGTGGCCAGGACAATTCCGGAAAATGGTATGCGTCCACCGACAGTGCCGGTACCTGCGCCGGAGATGGTGATCGGAGTATGGTCCCTCGTGGCGTCGCGCAGAATTTCCGCTACTTCTTCAACGCTCTCAGGAAACACTACGCGCTCCGCGTGACCCTCTTGCATGTGACTCGCATCGGAAAGGAAGGATTGAATTTCGTCAGGATCGGATTTGATCAGCATGAAGTTTCCAGCGGCTAAGGCGATTGAGATGCGGTATAGCCGCAAACAACCCTTATGCCAATTGAAGCTCGCGCTCGCGCAAGACTTTGATTCTGTCACGCAGCTCGGCTGCTCGCTCAAACTCAAAACGTTTGGCCGCTCCACGCATCTCGGTTTCAAGTCTTGTAATAGTTGCCTCTATGTTCGCCGGTGAATAATCTTCCATTTCGTCCCAGTCAGTTGGCGCCTTGAAATAGTCGGCTTCAGAAGCGGTTATCAAAGTTGACTCAATAGGCTTCACAATTGTCTGTGGCGTAATTCCCTGCTCCAGGTTATAGGCTTCCTGGATTGCGCGACGCCGCCGCGTTTCGTCCATCGCGCGTTTCATCGAGTCGGTCATGCGGTCGGCATACAGAATGGCTTTGCCTTTCGAGTTGCGCGCCGTCCGGCCAATCGTTTGGATAAGGGATTGTTCCGAACGCAGAAACCCTTCTTTGTCTGCGTCAAGGATTGCCACCAGCGAAACTTCCGGCAAATCCAATCCCTCACGTAAAAGATTAATACCCACCAGAACATCAAACTCGCCGCGTCTTAAATCGCGCAAAATCTTGATGCGCTCGAGCGTTTCGATGTCGGAGTGCAGATAACGAACCCGAACGCCAACTTCAGTGAAGTATTCAGTCAGATCTTCCGCCATCCTCTTGGTGAGTGTCGTCACCAGTACGCGCTCGTGCCGCTCCGCACGCTGCCGGCATTCTTCAAGCAAATGATCTATTTGCCCTTTGACAGGATGTACCTCAACTTCCGGATCCAACAGGCCGGTCGGCCTGATGATTTGCTCGACCACTTCACCGCCCGATTTAGTCAATTCATAAGGCCCCGGCGTCGCGGACACATAGATAGTCTGCCCAATGCGAGCTTCAAACTCTTTGAAGTTCAAGGGTCGATTATCCAGCGCGGAAGGTAAACGGAACCCGTACTCGACCAGTGTCCGTTTACGCGATTGATCTCCCTCAAACATGCCCCGAATTTGGGGAATGCTTTGATGCGATTCGTCGATGACCATCATGGTATCGCGCGGCAAATAATCAAGCAGCGTCGGCGGCGGGTCGCCGGGGTTTTTCCCGGTAAGATGCCGCGAATAGTTTTCAATGCCGCGACAGAAACCCATCTCTTTTATCAATTCCAGGTCAAACATCGTCCGCTGATGCAATCGCTGAGCTTCCAAAAGTTTACCTTCAGTGATCAGTTTGGGTTCCCACCATTCAAGCTCTTCCTTGATCGACTTCAACGCTCGCTTGACGGTTGGTTTGGACATCACGTAGTGGCTCTTCGGATAGATGGGAACACGCGAGGTATGTTTCTGAATCACTTCGCCCAGCAGTGGATCGATAGTCGAAATCGAATCAACCTCTTCGCCCCATAACTCTATGCGAAACGCCTGATCCTGATAACTTGGGTAAATTTCTACAACGTCGCCGCGTACTCGAAACGTACCGCGCTGAAAATTTATGTCGGACCGCTCATACTGGAGCTCGACCAGCCTCTGTAGCAGTGACTCGCGCTTGATGCGCGTCCCCGGCTCAAGAAAAAGCAACATTCCATAATATGCATCCGGGTCACCTAACCCATAGATACAGGAAACGCTTGCCACTACGATCACGTCGCGACGCTCAAACAAGGCGCGCGTCGCCGACATCCGCAGGCGATCGATTTCCTCATTTACGATCGCTTCCTTTTCAATGTAAACGTCGGCGGCGGGAACGTACGCCTCAGGTTGGTAGTAATCGTAATAGGACACGAAATATTCGACCGCGTTTTCAGGAAAGAGCGACTTAAACTCCTGATAAAGCTGTGCAGCGAGAGTCTTGTTATGAGCGAGAACAAGCGTCGGGCGTTGTGTTCGATCGATCACACTGGCAATGGTAAAAGTTTTTCCGCTGCCGGTAATTCCAAGCAGAACCTGATCTTTTAGCCCGTCAGTAAGTCCGCGAACGAGCGTTTCGATGGCCTGAGGCTGATCGCCTTTCGGCTGGTAACTTGAGCGAAGTTTAAAAGGCATAGAACTAGTAATAGTAATTGGTAAATCGTAAATAGTGAAAAGCGGGCGACGCTCCGGCGTTCCCGATCGTCGTCCTTGATCGCTAAAGAGAAGATTAGCTGCATTTTTAACCGACTCGCTGGCAATAAGAAAAGGGCCACGGGAACAACATAAGTTCCCACGGCCCGATCGCCAGTTTCCATTAACGAACTAACGCTTAAGCTTCATTGAGAATGATTCATACCACCGTTCACGCTGGCGAGGCTGCCCGAGCCTGGCTGCTGATCTGGTAAATGGCTTCCATCACCGCCGAGCGAACTTCCGAGGGCAAAGATCCGCGGACCGCGAGGCGTCGAAATGCCGGGACTATATCGGGTTGCCCACTGAGCGCAAGCAGCTTCACGACGGCGATCCGAACTTCAACATTCGGATACTCTTCGATTGCCTGAATCAAGGGGTGAACCTCGCCTGCCTTAGCCATCAGGAACAGCAACGAAAAGGCCTCATAAGTCTTCTCGCGGCTTTCTCCAGTCAGGTTCGCAATCGCAGTGCCGGCTAATCCCGACGCGCTCAGGGCATGGCCAATCTTCCGCCGTCGCTCAGGTGAGCCTTCGCGAAGTGCGCGAGTGAAGGTAGCTGCGCGATCCGGTTGCAGATCAAAAAGAGCACGCGCTGCCGCGTTGCGAACACTTTCTGACGGATCATCAAATGCCCGGCTGATACTACTAAAACAATCGTCGCCACCAATCTGGGCGATCTCCCTCAAGGCGGATTCGCGCTCGCTTGCTTCAGAGCTGTTTAGTCGACTCAGGACGTCGGAAGGAATTCCGCCATCTTCTTGCGCTGATGCGATTCCCTTCTCCGCAAAAAGAATCTCAATC
>JALYTI010000622.1 GCA_030854375.1 Acidobacteriota bacterium
TCGCATCACGCTCTTACTCACAACCTTCCGTTGCTCGCAAACGGCCAGCACTCTCAGGAGGCGCCCATGGGACTCTTCAACTCCACAGTTCTGGACGTAATTATCGGTCTGGTTTTTGTTTATCTGCTTCTGGCTATTCTTTGCACCGCGGCCAACGAATGGGTCGCCGCCTTTACCAGGCGACGCGGCGAAATGTTGAGACGAGGCATTCACCAACTGCTGGAAAATCAAGCAACCCGAGGAGGGAGCGAGAATGATGGGTTTCTGCAGGAATTCTACAAGCACCCGCTAATCTCCAGCATGATCCATGATGGTAACCATCCCACCTACCTTTCGCCGCGCAACTTCGCCACCGTGGTGACGGATCTGACTACCGCCTCAAAGCCCGGGACGATATCGTTCGAAGACCTTGAGGCAGCCGCTCAGGAGTTGCCGGATGGCAACGTGAAGAAGATCCTCCACGCTCTCCTGCAACGCTCAAATTCCGAACTTGAAGCAGCCCAAAGCGCCATCGAGGGTTGGTTTAACGATGCGATGGATCGCGTCAGCGGTTGGTACAAACGCCGAACTCAGCTATGGACGATCATCATTGCCGCCGCGCTCACTCTGATTGCGAATGCCGATACTACCCACATTGCTCAAAGACTGTGGACAGATCCGGTTGTACGCAACGCGGTGCTTGAGGAAGCAAAGGTGAGGGCGCAGAAACCAGGCCCCACAATCTCGGTTGAATACGCGGATGAGAACGATCCTACAACGCCGACGGTGACGCGGACTGAGGGCAACCAGGTATCAGGCCAGGAACGAGAAGTGTTGGGCCAGCTACTCGGTTGGCGCGGCACGCTAAGGGACAACACCTGGAAAGACTGGCTCGAGCGTCTCATCGGTTGGTTTCTGACGGTGCTCGCGCTCTCCATGGGTGCGCCATTTTGGTTCGATCTTTTGAATAAGTTTATGAATGTGCGCTATTCGGGAAAATCACCGGACGAGGCGCCCAAAAAACCGGAAAAAGCGGAAGCAACAGTCCGCGCTTGAGCCGGAGTAACTAGAAATGAATTGCCATTCAAAAAGACTTCAAGCCGCTTTGCTCATGGCGGCCATGCTCGCGCCAGCCGCGATTACACAAGGCATGACGCTGTGGTTAGCCAAAGGCTTTGTCAAGAAGTACAAAGACAAGGTGACGATCACCACCAGCCTCAAGGTTGATAAGCACCACCAATCGCCAAACGGCATTGACTCTGATGGTGACATCCACATGGCGGGACGTGATTCCGTGGTGCTGCTGCCGATGGTGGCCGAAATCATCAACGGCAGGAATGAGAAAGACACTATGCAGTTTCTGCTTCAGACTTCCGCGGGACAACAGGTGGATGTCACCGGTGTGTGGCGGCTATGGTTTGAGCACACTGGCGCACAGAACACATCCCAAACGCAGGGCCTCGTTGTGGAGATCCCCGACGATACAGATCCGAAACATCTGTTTGAGATTCATCCCATCACAAAATTTGGCAGCTTCAATTGCCTCGATTCGTTTCTACCTATAGTTGACAACCAGGCACATCCCACACAGGAATTCAGGGGCACTCCGGCGACGACGGCGTTTCCTTCCTACGATTCGCATAAAATTACCATCAGCCGCTCAAACACAGCCATCATGCTCGATACCAAAAAGGCGGTTTATAACTACACTGATTTTTTTATTAAGCTGGCAGGCAAGCCAAAAGACGTCGGTGACGGTTACATGGTCTTCGCGAACATTTCCGCGACTAAAAACTTCAGCGAACCGTTACTTGTCGAAGGTACTCGCCGGATGATTTTTGCGAAGGATAGCGCGCCGGCAAACGCAGTGAAGAACCTGGTTAAAGGAGATAAGTTGCACGTGCTGGGCGTGCCGCGTGTAAACCTCAATGAGATTTTTGCCGAGGCCAGCAATCTCGCTGTCGGCGAGGTATTGCCCGATCAGAAATTGCCCTACGAGATGATTATCGTGGCGGTAATCAAATGACGGCACGCGCTTAATGAATCATGCTGGACGTCGTAGGTAGGAGCGGAGTTGCGGCGGTGTGGCTTTGCGCATCAACGCGCTCTTGGCTTTCCATTCCATTGTACGGCTGAGTTCGACGAGGAAACGCGTCTCGCCTGCCTCCAGGACCGTGACGGGTTCGCCGTTGCGATACAGAATACGATTCGAAGTGTGCGCTGTAACCCGCCCGCCCGGCGTAATGATCCCGACAAGGTTCAGAGGATCGGCGGCACTCACAGAAATCAGGCTCTCTTCAGAGGACGCAAGTCCGATCGTAAGAGACGACTCATTTTCGTTCTGTGACGGACTTCTGAATCCAAAGTCCACTGCTC
>JALYTI010000623.1 GCA_030854375.1 Acidobacteriota bacterium
CGAATCAAAACGCTTCAATATGCCCGTCTCTCCGTCGAGGAGGAATATGCTTCCGTCAGGACCGAGCGCCACATTCGCAGGAGTCGTGAGCCCGCCAAAGGTTCCGCCCGGTTCGCTCAATGAAGGAAGACTGTCCGGCAGAAGCGCCAGCGAAAGCATCTCAGTGGACAAAGACTCTTCAACATTCACCAGCTCACCCTCGTGCCAACCTGTACGCGAATTTAAGAGCCACCACATTGGATCATGCGGTGGTTGCGGAACGGCCGGTAAGAAGTTCTGCACGTTTATCATCGCGTTCACTAGTTAAATGTGTAGTTCGCCCGGACCTCGTGTTTGGTCGAAAAAAGAAGTACGCCTTCCGCGATTGGCACGTCTTTGCATTCAGGAATTTCGTCACCCTGGAGCACGATCACGAGTCTCTCGATACTCTGGACGCCCTGCACCGTGAAGATCTGCTGATAGACTTGTGAGAACGAAATCTTTCCACCAAAAGGCCACCCGTCATCGTCTTCGCCGCCCTTGAGTGGATGAAAGTAGTTAAGTAATCCTTCTTCGATCTGCTGTTTCACTTCCCCAAGGTCCGCGTCGTTCTTTGCAATCACATCTACCCGGATTGAAACCTCCTGGTAGGTGGGCCTGACGACGTAGAGTTCCGTCGTGAGGAGCCGTCGAAGATTCAGGTATTCGCAAACCGTGCGGAGCGTGCCTTCGCTGGGCGTAGGTTTGGGGTCGTCGCTATCGGGCACGACAATCACCGTCACGACCCCGGGAACTTTCACGCCCGGAAAGTTCGGATGAGAAAGTGGCAGCGCCTTAGCTCGTTTAATGTTGGCCGCCTGTTTAGCGAGAGACTCGAAGTCCTCGCGAGTAACAGCTCGACACTTGTTCTTAAGTGATTGCGGAGCGCGCTTTTTCGCCTCCTCCAGGGTCTCCTCATCTCGACCGCCGAAAGCGGCGCGTAAGTTGGTAATCCCGTTTTCATCTATTCCCAAAACCGATGTCAGCAGCGTTTTGAGAGTGCCTGCGGCGAGATTGCCTCGTTTGCCTCCGCCGAAACGATACATTCTGGCGACGACGTTATTGCCCGCGTTGTTGACGTTCGCGACTGGAATACTTCCGTTTTGTCCATCACCAAAGCGGACCTCTCCGCTGGTTGGGTTCAGAACAAAGTGCTGGTCTTGCGCAGCAGAGCCAAAGAAATCGGCGACTCGCTTCCAGACCTTAAACCCATCACCCTCGTCAACTTCTATACGCAGGTTGTCAGGCAGAACCGGAGTGTTGGCGAGCGTGAAAACCTGATTCGGCCGGCCATCGCTGCCGCCAAGCACCTCATCGATCACAGTCTCAGCCTGAAGTGCTCCTATCGTGTTGGTCCTGATAGCCAGGAGCTTAGGCGGACGCTCATATCCGCTGCGCGCGATGCGTGCGCGAATGTAGTAAAGCGAATCCGTCACAGGAAGGATGACGGCGCGCTGCATCTCGTTTTTAGCAGGAGTCTTGAGATAGACGTGACCAGATCGTTCCAGAGCTCGTGTCTCGTCTTTAAGTAGATTCATGCCCCGCCATTCCGTGCCGTTCCAGTATTCCCAAAGGAGCGTTGAGGATGGGAAAGCCGTGGTCTCTGGTAGACCGCAGTCAAAAGACGCTGAAGTGGTAGTGCCGGCTTCGAATGTTACGAAGGCAATGTTTAGTTCAAGTTGCGGCGGAAAGTCTCGGTCGAACTTGAAACCGAGCAGTAACGCGCTGTCCGTTTTTGCGAGTGAACCGAACGGCAGGAAGCCCAGTTCCGGCTCAGTGTTTTCAGGAGTCACATCGACATAGTCGAACCCTTCAAACACCTGTACTGCCGCGAGTCGCGCGACCAGCGCAGTCAGCGCACGGTCGGTTTCAAATATTATCGGAGGTCCACCATCGCTGGATTCGGCAGATACTTGCGCGCGCAAGGGAACAATCACGTAAGACTCTGGATTTGTTTCTACTACCGGGAAGGTAAGTTCGGCCAACGCTGGTTGGGCCGGCGTCAGCTCGATGCCGAGTAACTGAAGGAACTTAATGTAATTCAGTTCGGGAACCTTGCTCATTCGATAAATCAGTAGCTCGCTGAGCCAGGCAAACACCTGCGCCAGCGTGATGCCGGGGTCGCTATCATTCACGTCCGTCCATACTGGAGACCACTCAGGCGTATAGCGCGCTATGCGTGTTCGCACTTCTGCCAGAATGTCCTCGTAGCGGCGATCGTCAATCTGCGGAATGTAGCTCTGAAGCGACACGGTTTAGGCTGCCTCTCGGATATAAAATGGATAGACCAGGTTACCAAGTGCGTTGTTGGCGCGAACGCGATAGTTAATTC
>JALYTI010000624.1 GCA_030854375.1 Acidobacteriota bacterium
TCTTCACCAGTGGCCACGGCGTCAGCGCTGAAGCCTTCGTCTTCCATCACGGCGCGCAACGTGTCGCGAATGCCTGGTTCGTCGTCAACTATCAGTATTGAATCCATAATCAGTAGTCAGACGGCAGCAGCAGGAGGCAGGGGCAGACGGCAGGAGCAGGAGGCTTAGCCGTAGCTCTGCAATGAAAAATGAAAACTGTAAAATGATAAATGGAAAATTTTCCATATCTCATTTTTCATTTCTCATTTGTCATCTAAGTCCAATGCGTCTCTTCCCTCCGTCTGCTTACCTCCTGTCGTCTGCTCCTGCCGTCTGCTCCTGCCATCTGCCCCTGCCTCCTGCCCTCTACGCGCCCAGCGCGGGCAGTTCAATTACGAATCTGGCACCGCGAGGGTGATTGGCCTCCGCGCGAATTCGGCCCCCGTGCTCCAGAATTATTCGCTGGACAATTGCGAGGCCCAACCCGGTACCGGTACCACGCCTGGAAAAATATGGTTGGAACAACCGTTTGAAATCAGCGGGACGAATTCCCTGCCCCGTGTCTGAAACTTCGGCAGTTAATATGCTGCGAACAGGATCATAACGTGTGGATACATTGATCGTACGCTCGCCATCAACATCTACCAGCGCATTACTCGCATTATCGATCAGATTGATAAAGACGCGGCGCAATTGTTCTGAATCCAACATTGCGGATGGCAGGTTCGGATCGAGCTTCATTTCCATTTTCACGCCTTCGAGCCGATCGTCATATAAAGCGACAGCATGACGAATCACTTCATTCAAATGGGCGGGTTCCAACCGAGCCAAAGGCAAACGCGCAAAACGAGAAAACTCATTAACCATCGCCTTCAGGCCAGCGACTTCACGCGCAATAGTTTCAGTACACTCTTCAATCACCGCGCTCACGTGCATTTCGTCGCTTGTTTTGCTGGAGCTCCCATTTTGTCCGTTTGATCCATTCTGTTCACCATTGTTTCTGGCACGGCGGTAACTCTTAGCGATCCGTTCGGCGGAAAGTTGGATCGGGGTCAATGGATTTTTGATTTCGTGGGCCATACGCCTGGCAACTTCACTCCATGCGGCGACGCGCTGGGCCGCAAGCAGCTCCGACAGATCTTCCAGGACCAGCACTACTCCCCGCTTTTGTGAGGTTGAAGCTCGTAACGCCGTTGCAGTCAATGCTACGGGAAGCGAAGCGCCTTCGTTTACTCCCGCGAGCTGGGCTTGCTCCGCCGACTGTCCGGCACGCCGCGCTCGACGGAGCAGTCGATCGAAGACCACCCAATCTTCGGCACTCATCAGGCTTTCAAGTTTTTGACCATCCTGCGGATCACGGGGCGTCGCTTTCAGTTTCAACATGCGCGAAGCAGCGCCGTTTATTGTGGTGACGCGATCGTTCTCATCAAGAGAAACAACTCCAGTCGAAAGTGATTCGAGTATCGTTTCGATATAATCCCGGCGTTCCTCGAGCGTCAGATTTTTCTCGCGTAGCGCGGCCGAGCCGGCTTCAATGCTGCTCCGATTATCTTCGAGTTGGGTTGTCATCTGGTTGAAGGATTCAGCCAGCAAGGCAAGCTCGTCTTCAGCCATGGTGCTCACGCGATGAGACAAATTCCCGCGAGCTATTTCATTCGACGCTTCCGCAAGGGCCCTGATCGGCGTAGCAATTCCGCGCGCAAGATGGATAGCTACCCAACTGGAAACAAACAACATCATCAGCGTCATCAGCCCGAGGGTTGAAAGCCCGAGCAATCGAACCCTTCGCTGTCTCTCTACCAATTTCTGATACTCGCCTTGCGATCCGGTAAGTGTCTCTTCGAGATCGCTGTTCGCTCGCCGCAACGGCACAACTATCAGTCGCTGGGCTTCCGGCCCCTGAATGTCTCCCAATGGAACCGAGACGGCATCGAAATCTTTGCCGTCCGCAAGACTCTCATCACTGTCCTTCACTGAGCGTGCTCTTTCCAGAAGCGCCTCCAGCTCCGCGACTTCGGTTGCCGGTAGTTCGCCCCTGCTTTGAGCTACGACTCGTCCACTGGAGTCCACGATTTCCAGTGCCAACAGTTGCCCGCTCGCGACAATTCGTTCCAGAGTTTGCTGCCTTTCATAATCCGACTGCTGTTTCACAACCGCAGCGAGGAGTGCTGCGGTCTCTTGAAGGTTTCGGGTTTGCGCGTCAAAAGCCTCGCGTTGAACTTCCTGCGCCTCATTGACCACACGTGCCGGCAAACGTGCAAACCACTTCTCCAGCGTTCGATTGAGAAAGAGATAGGAAAAAACCGCCATCGCTATGATCGGTAAGAAGCTGATCGCAATGAAGTACACGAGGAGTCGAGTTTTTATC
>JALYTI010000121.1 GCA_030854375.1 Acidobacteriota bacterium
CTGACACTGCGCATCGGTTATCTTCGACGGTCAACGACCAGGGAGTTACTGCTGCAGCCGCGCACGATCAGTGCAGACACAGACATCCTGAGTCTGAGTAGCACGGGACATTCGCGCTACACAGAGCTGCAAATACTCGGTATGTACAACGACCCTCATTTGGGGAACTGGAACGCTTCCTTCGTGTGGTCCAAAGCGCGAGGCGACCTAAATACGGTAGATACGTATCTGGGAGACTCCCCGGCGTTCGTAATACGTCCAAACGAGTATGGGCCATTGCCCTTTGATGCACCGCACCGGGTTTTATTCTATGGTGAAATGAAGATACCATTGGACATCAATCTTTCTCCGTCACTGGAGTGGCGCTCGGGTTTTCCATTTTCGAGGGTCAACGAACAATTGGACTTCGTTGGTCGGCGTAATCAGGGGGGACGGTTTCCGACATTCCTCTCGCTTGACGTCCAGGCAACCAAGGGCTTTCGTGTCCCCATGTTTGAGAAGCACAAAGTGCGAGCCGGGGCCGCTATTTTTAATATTACAAATCACTTCAATCCGCGCGACGTGCAGAACAATCTCGCCAGTCCACGCTTTGGCCAGTTCTTCAATAGCCTGGGAACATCCGTGCGTGGCAAGTTCGAAGTAGAGTTTTAGGAGTTTTGACTCAATCTAGAAGTGCGACTAGTCCTTGAACTGGAAGCGGGCTATTTGCACTTAAAAATTGAATACACCTTTTGGAATTACTAATGAGTTTCGGACTGTATAGAAGCTTAGACTAACTATGGGCAGATTTCGGGCGTCAATCTCCACTGTTGTTAATTCCTGCGTGCTGGTGCCGCTGTGCCTGCTCATGTTGTCGTCTTCGCATGCCCAACAAATTCAACCGAATTCTTCCACCGGCTTGCAGGTGACCGTGATTGATCCTGATCAGCATTTTTTGCGCGGCGTTACTTGTTCGCTGTTTCGCCCGACCGCCCCCCCGAAGGTCGTCGCCACCGCAGTAACCAACGACCAGGGAGTTGCCATCTTTGCGTCACTAACTCCAGGCCTCTACACGCTCCGCGTCGAAGTCAGCGGCTTCGAACCTTTCAAGGGCGATGTCGTCATCGAGGATAAGTCGTCGTCAGAAATAAGGGTGGCTTTACCGCTGGCGTCCGTAGCCGAAAGTGTGACTGTGGAGTCGCCAAATGAGGAGGCTACCGGTGTGGAAGCGGGAGCTTCAACAGCGTCGGGTAGTTTACAGCGCAAGTTGCTTCAAAGACTGCCGCTGGTGACCGCACGCATCGACGAAGCGTTACCTTTGATTCCGGGGGTGGTTCGTTCTTCAACCGGCGAGATAAGCATTAAGGGAGCCAACGAGCAGCAGAGCGCACTCCTGGTGAACGGGCTCAATGTCGACGATCCTTCCAACGGAAACTTTCGGCTAAATCTTCCAGTCGATTCAGTCGAGGCTGTGCAGGTGTTTCAGCACCCTTACACTGCGGAGTACGGACATTTCACGGGAGGCGTCACTAAGATCGAGACTCGGCGGGGAGGCGACCACTGGCATTGGGAACTTAATGATTTTATTCCGGACCTTCGTTTCAAAGGCGGTAAGATTGTTGGAATCGCGGAGGACCTGCCGCGCCTGAATTTCAACGGCCCCCTGATCGAAAACCGTCTCTTCTTTTCACAGGCTCTTTCGTACGCCATCGCTAAAAATCCAGTCCGAGGCCTTACTTTTCCTGCGAATGAAACAAAGAATGAAGCCCAGAGCTACTTCTCGCAGTTCGATCTACTTTTGAGCAAGCGTCATACGGTGGCATTTACTTTCGGTTATTTCCCCGAGCGCAATCAATTTGTCGGGCTGGATTTGTTTCGCCCGCAACCCGTGACTCCGAATTATAAGCAACGCGATTTCGTTACGGCCGTGCGCGACAATTACGAACTTTCCGGCGGTCTTCTGCAGTCTTCAGTTTCGTACAAACGGTTCAACGCCAATGTGTGGGGGCAGGGACCACTCGATCAAACGCTGACACCTACGTTCGAGGAGGGCAACTATTTCGCCACGCAGAATCGGCGCTCCCGCAGGACCGAGATACTGGAAGTCTATCAGCTACCTACGCAACGATTTTTGACCGGCTCACACGAAATCAAAACCGGCTTTGATTTCAATAGCGTCACGAGCCGACTGAATTACGCCGCGCGTCCTGTAAATATTGTCCGCGCGGATGGAACGCTCGCCGAGCGAGTTGTGTTTCACCGGATGCCGGTGATTATCGCGAACAATCGTGAATTCGTGGGATTCGGGCAGGATCGCTGGCTAGTGCGTCCAAATTTGAGTTTTGACTTCGGAGTGCGTTACGAAAACCAAAGGATTGCGAGTGAACAAAACCTGGCTCCGCGCGGTGGATTTGCATGGTCTCCTTTCGCAGGGGACAGGACCGTAATCCGTGGCGGCGTTGGGCTCTTCTTCGATAAGGTGCCGCTCAACATCCGCAGCTTTAATCGCTACCCTTCACGCACGATTACACGATACGCGCCGGATGGTGTCACGGTCATCGACTCCCGACGCTTTACCAACGTGCTGGTTGAAACGGCACCAATTGCCCCACTGGATTTTCGAATCTCCAACAATGAAGCCGGCTTCGTGCCAAAAAATCTGACTTGGAACGTTCAGCTGGATCACGCCGTTGCCTCATGGATGAGCATTCGCGCAAACCTGATTGGCAGCCGCACCAACAACATCTATATCGTCAACCCTGAATTGGATTATCGAGGGCAGAGCGCCATCGTGCTACGCTCCGCCGGTCGCGCCACTTACCGTGCGTTGGAACTTACAGCGCGTTTCGTCTTGCCGGAGAAAAATACTTTTTATGTTTCCTACGTGCGCTCGCATGCGCGCGGCGATCTCAACGATTTCAACAGTTACTTCGGAGATTTCGGTCAACCGGTGATTCGGCAGAATCAATTTTCTAATCTTCCTTTCAACGTCCCCGACCGTTTAATCGCCTGGGGAACTCTGGCGTTGCCACACCGAATTACCATCTCATCCATCATCGAGGCACGCAGTGGTTTTCCTTTCTCAGTGCGCGATACCGAACAGAACTTTGTGGGAGTGCGAAACGCCGGCAACCAGCGTTTCCCACGGTTCTTCGCGGTTGACGTGGAACTTTCCAAAGACTTTCAGGTAACCAGGAAATATGCGCTCCGTCTTTCCGTCCAGGGGTTTAACCTTACAAATCATTTCAACCCCCGCAACGTCCGCTCAAACATCGCCGATCCACATTTCGGAGAGTTCTCGTCTTCCTACAATCGTTACTTCAGCGGGGGCTTTGACATTCTCTTTTAGGCTCGCGTTCCGTTGATTGGGTGGGCCTCGCGTGATGACGAGGAGATTAGCCTTGCCGATATTTAACAGCCACAACATAAAGCAGGAAGATCATAAGAGAGAGCAAGCTCACAACCTGACCAACTACCTCCGCTTGGCCTCGCTCAAATGTCAGCAGAACTCGATGCTCTCCGTCAGGGATTGATAAACTGATTAACCCATGGGGCTGAGAAGGCTGGATGCTTATGGGCGACGATTCCCCTATTAGACGGGCTTTCCAGTTTGGATAATAGAATTGCGAGACGTAGAGGCGCATGCCTGTCGGCGTTGTAATATGTAAGCCGATTTCCCCAGGCTTCCAGGTACTAATGTCTACCTCCCCTTTGCCCTCGACCATTCTTACTTTAGATAAGCTTCCTTCTGATTGACCTACTCCATGCAAAAGAGACTCAAACTTGCGATCTAACAACTCATCCCAACGCTGTTCGTAGCTTGATGCCTCCCAGTCGATGTCGGCCATTGCCGTGTTCCACCGTGGATAGTACTCAGGAACTTCTCTCTTCTGCTCGATTTCTCTCCTCTTGTAATCAAGTTCCGCCTGGGAAGGGTTGTCAAAAGCGTATGCATGCCAAACTGCCAAACCCGTAGCCGGAAGCCAGGCCGCGACGAGCAATACGGCGATCGCTCTGGTAATCCTGGTAGAAAAGGAGGCGCGCTTTTTTGCTGAAAAAATAGATAGAGTCAGTAGAGCCGCAGTGGCGATGGATAATAAGGAGTTGAACCTCCACGGGAATTGAATCTTTTGTAACATTGGAAAGGTCAGCCACACCGGACCACTAAGCTCGGTCATCATTGCCATACACCCTAATGCAACAATCAACCAGAACGCATTTATCTGTCTGATGAACTTGCCCAGGTTAAGTCGAGTAATGGTAAACGCGCAGCAGGCTATCGCCGCCAGGTTAAGCGTAACCAACAGTACCAGGATCTTTTCATCTCTCCACAGCGAAAACTTTGAAAACGGCAGCCAGTTTTTATAAGAGAAGTAGCCAATTGTCATTCTATCGAGAAACACAAACTGCTGAGTTGTCATTGCGGGCCAAAGATAAACAGCAGACAGTCCTGACCCCAGCACCATCGCAGCTAAGACTGTCCCAGTGACCTTTATCTTTCGCCCTCTGCTGGCTATATAAATGCTGTAACAGATTGGAATGGGAGAAAAGATAAGCGTGGTCGGCAAATGAGTCATAATCAGAGCCGCATAACTAACAGCCAGGCCCGCAACCGCTAGTCTGTTACCGTTAACAACTTTGTGTGTGAAGAAGAGAACTAAGGGCATCCAGACAAATGCCCAGTACTCGGCAAAAGAGCCGCGTACATAAAGATCTGAGGCCAAATGGTATGGCATAGCCATGTACAAAACTGCGCCCATTAAAGCTGAGTTACGGTCTGTCGGCTCACGGAGCCACAGATATGCGAAGAAGCCGGACGCAATCAAGGCAAGGGAAGCTGAGAGTCCCAATTGATGCCAACCATGCAAGTCAGCGGGAAAGAATGGTTTTAATAAGCTGGTGAGAAAAAACGGGACCGGAGGATAATAATAAAAGACCGGACTGCCCAACCCTTCATTCATTCCCATTAGCCATCGAGGATAGAGGTCGCCCGCCCACAATTGCTCGGAGAAGTGGGTATACCAGAGAGCGTGATGCGATACGCCGTCATCACTAAAGTAGGGAATGCCATAGATGATGGCCGGCAAGGTTAGAAGAATGCCTGCGCCGGTGAGGACCAGAATTGGGAAGGCTTTGGTTTGAGCCAACTTGTGTGCAGACTCACGTTTGATAAGCGATAGCATTCTACACCCCAGGGTGAGAGGTACTTTCAGAGACCACAGTAGAGTTGGTCGTGGCCAGTTCCGAACTCTTTCTGTGGGCAATGATTTTCCAGCCGGCGGCATCATTCGTCAATATTCTCAAAAGATTGAGCAGATTGATCAGGCAGGGCGACAGTTTGTCGCCCCTCCTAACTTTTAGGGTGGCATTGCGCCGCTGATCTTAGAACACAAGAATTCTGTATGGCCGTTAGAAGCTTTAGCTATTGCTTCAGCGCCGGACTGATCGCCTTTCCACCATCCCTAAACGCGCGGCACATCTGTTGCTCCCCTTTCGTGCGCAAATAGAAGCAAAACGCAAACCAGCCCGTGCATTTATTTATTTGATACATCGCCGCGGCATTGATGAGTCTAGCTCTGTCCAAAGGGGCGATGGTTGCGCGCAATCTTTTAGTGGATCTTTAGCGGCGGCAGGGGATTCGATAACAAGAGCGGAACGTGAAGAAGAGATTGATGGTCCACAATGCCTTCAGGCAGATCCGTCACGGCTTTAACCGGCCGTTCATGGTGATGTTTGAATCTACCTTGCACTGCAACATGAAGTGTGGCTATTGCGCGATCTGGCAAAACCAGCAGCCCGAAGATCGCGCCACTCGCGAACGCGTTTTCGCGCGCATGGATGAGGCGGCCCGGTTCGGCATTTTCGCCTGGAGCTTTTCCGGCGGCGAACCACTCATGAATCCGAACATGGCGGATTACATCGAGTATGCGGCGCGCAAAGGCTTCTACACGTCCATGCCGACCAACGGCCTGGCGCTTAAACGTTACGCGGAAGCTTGCGTGAAGCTGGACCAGTTGGAAGTCTCTATCGACACGCTCGATCGCGAGAAATTTACACAGCGACGTGGCATCGATGGATTGCCAACGATACTGGCGGCGCTGGACTACATAACCAGCAACCTCAGGCACAACACAATCCAAATTAACGCAGCAGTCGACCTGGGAAATCTCGAAGACCTGCCCGCCCTCGCCCGTTACTGTCAGGAGCGCGGTTTCCTGTTGCACACAGAAGCCGTGCACAACGTTGTGCGAACTACCTGGCAGACAGAAGACGTCGAGATGGAGCGTGAAGCTTTGGATAGGGTGGCTGAGTTCGTGCTGGACCTGCGTGAAAAGTACAAGTGCGTGCGCTTCTACAAAGACTATTACAAGTTTTATCGCGACGACGGGTTCTCGAAAAAGTTTCCCTGTCGTTCGGCTTCTCACCTGGTCAACATGCGCCCTGACGGCTCGATTCAGTTTCCCTGTGCGTTCGTGCAATTGCACCGCGGGGCGCCGGAAATGTCTCTGCGGGAAATTTACGGATCTCCCGAAGTTAGAAAAATAATCGAGCAATCACCCGATATGTGGGATTTCTGCAAAGGCTGCAAGATCGGCTGTCCCTATGAAGTATCGGCCTATCGCAATAGCCCGCTGACGGCCATGCGGTCGGCCCTGGATTTTTTACAGTTCAATTGACTCAAACCGCAGGGCATTCACTTCGCTCATGAT
>JALYTI010000122.1 GCA_030854375.1 Acidobacteriota bacterium
ACTAGCATCAGAGTCGACACCCGGACCGTCACCATTTCCAAGGGCCTTAGGCTTTGCGTCTTGATCTTTCTTGGTCATTGTTGAAGCCCGTCGCCTCGTTGTAACGCAAACAGTTCGTTTGCGTCTTCGTCATCGTCACCAGGCCCTAAGGTTTCGCGTCCATCCAGTTGTCCGCAATCCCAACATCCACTACGAGCGGCACATCCAGGCTGACTGCTGATTCCATTTCTCTTTTTAGAATCTCGGCAACATGTTTCGCAGTGTCCGCAGAGGCTTCAACCAGCAACTCATCATGCACCTGCATCAGAAGTTGTGCTTGAATGCCTTCGCGTTTGAACTCCTCGTCGACTCTGAGCATGGCAATTTTGACAATATCGCTGGCTGTCCCCTGAATCGGCATGTTTATCGCTTCGCGTTCTGCGGCCTTACGAATATTGGCGTTGCGATCACTAATGCCGGGAAGCGGACGAATGCGGCCATAGATGGAGCGCACATAACCATGTTCGCGCGCCCTGAGCGGCACCTCTTCCATGTAGCGCCGCACTCCCTTGTAAGTGTTGTAATAATCTTCAATTACTTTTTTTGCTTCCTGACGCGTTATACCAACTCGCTGCGACAAACCCCACGGCTCGATCGCGTAAGCTATTGCGAAGTTAACGATTTTCGCAAAGCGTCGCGCCTCTTTCAGTTCCTCGTCTGTTTTGGCGCCGAATACCAATCTCGCCGTGCGCGCATGAATGTCTTCGCCGTTTTGAAAGGCCTCGAGCATCACGGCATCCTGCGTGATATGCGCGAGTAGTCGCAACTCAAGCTGCGAATAATCGGCGGAGATGATCTTGTTCCCCTTCTCCGCCACAAATGAGCGCCTGATTCGGCGTCCAAGCTCGGTGCGAATAGGGATATTCTGCAAATTCGGTTCGCTCGAAGACAGGCGTCCAGTTGCCGCGACAGTTTGATTGAGCAGACAGTGAATTCTTCCGTCCGCGGCGATCTGACGGGGCAATGCATCGGTGTAAACACTTTTGAGTTTGTCGAGCTCGCGATAATCGATTATCAAGCGTGGAAGCTCATGACTTAGCGCTAATTCTTCAAGTACAGCTTTGCTGGTTGAGATGCGCCCGGTTGAGGTCTTTCTTCCGGAAACTATGTCCAACTCAGACAGAATTTCGCCGACCTGCTTGGGAGAGCCAATATTGAATTCCCTTCCCGCCAGCTCATAAATCTTCACGGTTAACTTTTTCAATTCCAGGCCGAGATAATTCGAGAGGTCCGCCAACGTGGCCGGGTCCACTTTCAACCCCGCACGCTCCATCCGGAATAAAAGCGGCGCCAGGGGCAACTCCATCTCCGAATAGATCGTTTCGAGTTTCTTCTCAAGTATACGCTGGTGCAACACCTTCGCAGTGCGCGCCGTCAGATCAGCTGCGGCCGCTGTTTGCCAATGAGCGTCCGACCAGCCATTTGTTGGCTTTTCAATACGCTCAACTCCGACGGCTTCGCGCGCAAGATCGCTGAGTTCGTACTTGCTGCGATTGGGATCAAGTAAATAGGCGGCCAAAAAGGTATCGTCTTTAACGCCTTCAAGCGTGATGTCGAGTTGGCCCAGAAGTCCGACCGCCCGTTTGAAATCGTGAACTGACTTCTCAATCAATCCGTTAGACAAAATCTCCCGAATTGACCCGATCGCAGACTCGCGTCCCTCAGCAAATTTTCCGAAATCAACCAAAGCTGAAGTACCTGCTGCGCTTGAGAATGCGATACCTTCGGCGGCCTGGTAATCGATCGCGCATTGTTGCTCACCGTTTCCCGGCGGTGTTGAATCTGCTACGGCTATCCCTACGCTTTCGGCATCCCAAAGACTCTTTATTAAGCTATCGAGGCCAGCGCGCGAATTAATAACCTGATAGTTGAGCGTGCTATCAACCTGGGCGGCGACGGCAGTTGCCGCATCAGAAAACTCTCGGGTCAGCGCCGCGAACTCCAGTTCCTTGAAAAGTTCGTAAGCAGCCGCTCGGTCCGGTGGTCGAGCCCTTATTTGATCAAGGTCCAACTCAACATCAAGATCGATTCGTATGCGTGCCAATTCCCTGGATTGACGAATCAAATCAGCGTTGTCGCGCAACGATTCGCGATAAGTCTTGTGCTTAACTTCCTCCCATCGTCTCAGCGCATCTTCAATTGAGCCAAACTCCGTGATGATCTGCACCGCGCCTTTTGATCCAATGCCAGGCGCGCCGGGTATGTTGTCGATTGAGTCGCCCATTAGACCCAAGAGGTCAACAACCTTGTTTGCCGGTACTCCAAACTTTTTCTCGACCCAGGCTTCGTCGCACCACTCAATTGGTGGAACGTATTCCTTGCGCTTTACGACCTGCGAATTTTGACGCATGCCAATGACGTAAGGGTCACTGACCAGCTGGCACATATCTTTGTCATTGGAAACAATTACCGCTTGCAGCTTCTTTTCTGCGACTTTTGCCGCCAGCGTTCCAATCACATCGTCGGCCTCAAATCCCGGCGCATTGATTACGGGAATATTGAACGCTTCGCATAGCCGGATGATGTATGGGATTTGCGAAGCCAGGTCATCAGGCATCGCGAGGCGATTGGCCTTGTAATCAGCGAAGGTCTCGTGGCGAAATGTTTTCTCACCCGACTCAAATATTGCCGCGATATAGTTTGGCTTCTCATCCATCAGAAGCTTGCGCAGCATGTTTGTAAAGATGTAGACCGCCTGCGTAACTTGACCTGTGGAGGTTCCCAGGGGCGCCACACGATTCGCCATCGGCGCAAAGAATGCGCGAAAAATGTGTGACATCGAATCGATCAGAAAGACGCGTTCGACTGGTTTGTCACCAGGGGAGGCTTGCTTAATTGGCATGTATTTCGATCATAGAGAGGCGTTTTCTGAGTGTCAATCAAGCCCCATAAACGCCTACTGGTTGACTCTGAAACGGCGTTTCTTTGGAGTGCGCTGGCTTGGCAGCGCTTTGGTCTCCTGCGACTGGTCGCAGCTGGCCGAGTGGGCGGGCTGCGGAAATCCCTGCATCATTCCGTCGCGCACGAAAGCGGTGACAAGTCACCGTACTCCAAAGAGCGGCACCTCTTCGCGTTCACTGACTGTGGCATTCTTTCCCGCGTTTCTCTCCGACTGTAGCAACTGCGCAACACATAGACTTTCGCAGTTTCCCTGATTCCTTCGGTTTGCATCGCGGCATACACATTGCCCACCAATTTGAGTCATGAATTTTCTGAGTTGTAATCCGTATCACCCATGGACGTGATTAGACAAACCACAATCGCCTCGCCCGTCGAAACCGCTGGTGTCGGATTGCACACCGCAGTGCCTGTCCGTATTCGGCTCGTGCCGGCGCCGCCCGACACTGGCTATGTTTTTCGGCGCACGGATCTCGGTGGATTTGAAATTCCCGCCACCGTGGAATCAGTGGCCCATTGCGGTTATGCAACGACGCTCATGCGCACGGGCGTGATGCTCTCGACGGTTGAGCATCTGTTGTCAGCTTTGCGCGGACTGAGCGTGGATAACGTCTACATTGAAGTTGACAACCTGGAGATTCCTATTCTCGATGGCTCGGCGGAGGTCTTTGCCGACATGATCGAGAGAGCAGGCGTTGTTAATCAACCGCTCGCTCGGCGGGCTTTGCTTGTGCGTGAAAAGGTTTCTTTCAATCAGGGCGATAGGCGAATCAGCGTCGAGCCGGCCGATCATTATCAGATTGACTGTTTGATTGATTTTCCCCACCCGATGATCGGCGTGCAGGAATTCTCGATACACTTAAGCGACGGGGCCTTCAGCCGCGAAATAGCTGCTGCCAGAACTTTTGGGTTCACCGACGAGATTGAAGCTCTCCGGCGCGCCAACCTGATCCAGGGCGGCTCGTTGGATAACGCGATCGTCCTCACGCCGGAAGGGATGCTGAATAAAACCGGACTGAGGTTTCGCGACGAGTTTGTGCGTCACAAGATTCTGGACATCATCGGCGATCTAGCCCTGCTGGGAATGCCGATCCTGGGGAAGGTGGTTGCCGAAAGAAGCGGTCACATTATGCATGCGGGGCTAATGTCGAAACTGCTGCGAGTGCGTTCGGCCTGGGACATCGTGGATATGCCTGAATCAAACGTCCAACGTCCAATGTCCAATGTCGAAAGTCCAGATTCCAAGACTAAAAGCCTTTCCTCTACGCCTTGAATTCTCCTAGTGTCCAAAGCTCAATGTTAGCGGAGCTCAAATAGTACAGAGTTCAAGCTTTAGCTTGCGATGTGTCCCAACGAACAACTTGAAGGTTGAACTCTGAACTACTCGAATGTCATGGACGTTGGACCTTGGACATTGGACTTTGGACTTATCAGAGCCCACTCCTCACAATGTCGTGCAACCTAATTATTCCCACGCAAACTCCTTCACCATCCACCACCGGAAGCACGGAAATCTGCGAAGGTCGATCCTCCATTAATCGCAAAGCATCATAGGCAAGAAGTTCGGGATCGGCGACAACAGGATTCCTTGTCATGATCTGATCGCAGTTCAAGTTTGCCAGCGATGAGGGATCGAGTCGCTGAATCGCGCGTCGCAGATCACCGTCAGTGATGATTCCTGCCAACCGTCCGCTGTCGTCAACGACATTCACTGCCCCTAATCCCCCGCTGGTGATCCCTTTAACAATTTCCAGCCAAACCGCAGCCGCTCTGATCGTGGGATTCTGTGCGCCGCTGTGCATTAGATCCGCAACCCGCAACGTAAGACGCTTTCCCAATTGGCCGGCCGGATGGTTGATCGCAAAATCGTCGGGCGTGAGTCCCTTAACTTGCATGAGCGTCATTGCTAACGCGTCACCGAGAGCGAGCGCTACGGTCGTGCTCGTAGTCGGCGCGAGGTTGAGCGGGCACGCTTCATGGTCCACCGACCCATCAACAACGGCATCCGCGCGCCGGGCCAGGGTCGAGTTGAGATTCCCTACCAACGCAATAATCGGCACTTGCCGTCGTTTCAGATATGGCAGCATACCGATTATTTCATCCGTCTCTCCGCTGTTGCTCAGAATCATCACGACGTCATCCGAATTGATAATCCCGATACCGCCATGAAGCGCGTCCGATGGATGAAGATAGACTGCCGCCGATCCCGTGCTGGTCATTGTCGCGGCAATCTTCTGCGCGATGATTCCTGACTTGCCTACACCCAATATCACAACCTTCCCCTTGCACGCCCCAAGTAGACGAACCACGCGCTCAATCTCATCTTGCTTTAGCCGGCTCGCGGTTTGCGCGATTGCGTCAGACTCCAAACGAAGAAAGCCCTGCACTTCGGCGAAATTATTTTTATTGTCCATGTGCTTAACAGAGTAAACAGTAAACAGCAAACAGTAAACAGCCAAAAAAGAACAAGTAGAATTAGTCGCCTTTCAGGATCCAATCATAAAAGCGTCGATAGCAAGATCGTAAACGCGTCGTTTCAACTTGGTAAGCGCTGGCTGTCTATTGCCAAAGGCTTGACCACCGACCACCGACCACCGACCACGGAGCACCGCTGCTGTCTGCTGATTCCGGCTGTTTGCTGTCAGCTGTCTGCTGTTTGCTGTCCGTTTTGTATTACCGTAGACAACCCGGAAACCTCTGGGTTATAGTGCGCACTCCTCCAGCAATTAGAAAGATCTCCAAAGTAAGGGAACTCGGTTATGGGTTTACTTAATTTTCTGCCGCGCGAAGAACAGTACTTCGACCTCTTCATTCAGATGACGCTTTACATCTCGGCGGCCGCGCGCGAACTCAAGGAGATGCTGGCAGACAAAAACCACGACTACGCTGAATACGCACAGCGTATCAAGGGACTGGAGCACGCTTGTGACGAGCTGACTCACAATGTTTCCACGCGACTCAATAAGTCGTTTATCACACCCTTCGATCGCGAAGATATTTACATGATGTCAACCGCGCTCGATGATATCGTTGACCTGATCGACGACGCCGCGCGCGCGATAATTATTTTCGATGTCCACGAGATTACCGATTATGCGCGAGACTTCGCTGATGTGATCGAACGTATGGCGGAGCAGCTTAAGGAAATTGTGGCAATGCTCCAGAAGCCCAAGAATGTGACGCAGAGATTAGTCGAAATTCATCGGTTGGAAAATGAAGGAGACGACATCTACCATGCCGCAATCGCCGAGCTGTTTCATAACTCTCATGACGCTCTGACAGTATTGAAATGGAAGGAAGTTTATGAAAAGCTCGAAGCTGCAGTCGATCGTTGCGAGAATGTCGCCAACATAATCGAAAGCGTTATCATTAAACACACGTAGAAGAGAGCAGGAGCAGACGGCAGGGGCAGACGGCAGGAGCAATTGAATAGCTGACCGCCTGCTGTCTGCTCCTGCCGTCTGCCGTCTGCCGACTAGTGACCATGTCCGCTACCTTTGCCTTCGTAATAATTCTCGTCGCCCTCGCACTCGTATTCGATTACATCAATGGTTTTCACGACGCTGCAAACTCGATTGCCACCGTGGTTTCCACGCGTGTTTTGTCTCCCGGTCTCGCCGTTGTTTGGGCCGCATTTTTCAACTTCGTAGCTTTCGCGGTCTTTGGAACTCGCGTAGCCAAGGCGATCGGAGACGGGGTGCGGATGGATCTGATCAGCGCCGACCTGCGCCTCTACGTGCTGCTG
>JALYTI010000625.1 GCA_030854375.1 Acidobacteriota bacterium
TGGTTGCACTCATCTTTATCTGCCTTTCTCGTGCTGGGGCACGAGCAATTCCAGGAGTTTTAGAGACGGTTCTACGGCTACATTATAGTAGACGTGCCCATCTATCATCATGTGTAGCGGATAGTTCGGTTGGCTCTTATCGAAGCGAAAAACCTAAGGTTGAAAGCAGCCAAAGGGGGCGTGCCGCTGCTTCAGTAAACCCGCCTCGTCTCAAGCGGAGCGGAATATACATCTTTGTAACACCCATGTCAATATGTTGTGGTCATCTTTTTTTTCAATGCCATACAGTGTGTAAATTGAGGTCTCACCTTAACAAGTAAGTGACTGATAAATAGTCGTTTTTGGCGCCGCAGCAAGCCAAAAATCAGGGCACCACATCGAAACTCGGTGCCATGAAAAAATGCTTGCAATGCAGAACCGTGAGCGGTAGCGACCGGATGCTAGCTTTCAACTGGGCGTATTTGTTTAACTGACTAGACTTCCGATCAGCAAGAAGACGGAACAGCCGTATCGGATTCTCTCCAGCAACCATGCAAACTAGACACTCGGAAGAACGTTTTCCACTTGGGTACCTCATCACGTTTCGCAGTTACGGTACTTGGTTGCACGGGAAACGTGGATCGGTTGATCGATTTCATAATATCTACGGCACCCCTCGATTGCCGTCGGATGCGAAACGGAAAGAATACAACCAGGGTTTATTGAAACGGCCACCCGTTAAGCTGACGGCTCCCAGACGTGCTGCAGTTCTTTCGGCAATTAAAGAAACTTGTGAAATTCGGCAGTGGAATTTGTGGGCTTCTAATATTCGGTCGAACCATGTTCATGCGGTCGTTTCGGCTATGTGCAAGCCTGACCGAGTCTTGAATGCTTTGAAAGCCAATGCAACTCGCAAGATGAGGGAATCAGGTTGTTGGTTTAGCGGTGAAACGCCCTGGGTTCGTCGCGGCAGCAAGAGGTATCTTTGGAGTGAGAAGGATTTAGACAACGCGATAGCCTATGTCATGTACGATCAAGGTGAACCCTTACCAGAATAGACTTGACCCTACCATCCGCTCGCTACCGCGTGCGGTTCTGCAACGCGCGCAACGCGAGATCGGCACCATGAGAAGAGAGATTCAGGCACCGATGGCGGCGGCTTTCTGCAGGCTGGGATCCCGAACGTTGACCGTAGCATTTACTCGATACCGCGTGTGGTTCTGCAATGTGCGCAACGCATTTCAGGTTTGCTCTGATTACAGGGAATAGCCCCAGTTGACTGTAGCATCCACTCGCTACCGCGTGCGGTTCTGCACTGAGCACACCGTAGCCACCGTGACCCTAGGTTGAGAGCTAACGGAAAGGCAAAGCCATCCCGCACATCAGGCGGCATAGCCGGATCGAAGTGCCTTTTTTGAGGAAGCTATTTTGAACTATTGGAGAGGAGCAACTCGAATTTGCCCATGTCGCGATTATGGCTGTCCAGGGCGGCGAAGGTATCTGAAGTTTCTTCCAGCATCTCTTTGGTCATGGCGATTGAGTCGCTAAGCTGCTCGAAATCGAGCGAAGATACGCGCTCGGGAGTTGGCAGCGTTACAACCTGATCGTTGACGAGCCCGAAAAAGTTTTCTATCGATTGCAACTGGCCCTCGACGAGCTTCACTGAGCGCTCGATATCTTTAAACGCGGCGACCCTTCGCTTGAGAATCTCCACGTTCGACTGCTGAATTCTTCGCTCGCGATCGTCTTTAGAAAACTCTACTGAACGCTCCGCCTGCAGAAGTTGGTTTTGCACGGCCTGCCGGTTAATGGATCTGAGGTGATGCTTGCGCCGGCGATAAACGTCCAGCAAATCGACAAAGTCTTCCCAGCGCTGATCCAAACTCTGAATATTTGAAGGAATTTGTTTTGTACCGGTAAATTTTTTGTAATTCGAGTAAATTTGGTTCTTCATCCAGCGCAAGTACTCAACCGCTTCCCGCTCACGCGGGTCAAACAGCTTAATTGAGGCCTCGCGTTGCTGGTCGCGGAGTTTTGCCAGGCGCTGTTTTTCCCGGCGATCAATGAGTCGGCGATAGAGTGAGCTGGCTGGCACGGTAACTAAGTAAACTGTCTCGGCGGCTAAAGCAGCGGCGAGTGGTGTAACGTCTTGGACGTAGGCTGCGACAACTGCAAAGCTCGCCATTCCCCAAAAATTTAAGGGTTCCTTGAAAGCCTCTTTCAGATACTTAAAATCAAACTTAGGGAACTCGGACATATCCTTGAAGAACTGAGAACTCTAAACATTTGCGATCCGGGAACAAAACCGGCCTCAATTTATACGACTGCCATCATTGACAACTTCCCCGCTGCGCTCATTCGATTC
>JALYTI010000123.1 GCA_030854375.1 Acidobacteriota bacterium
TGAGTCTTCACCGGTGGCTTTCTTCATGACCGAAGCTATCGTGCCCTTCCGGGTTGTTCAGAAGTCTGTAGCTTACTAAACAGTGACTCTGGAAGTTCCACCGCTGACGTGATGTTTAGGTTGCATAGAAAAACCAGCGCAGATCATGCGCTTGATTACTTAAGACAGAACGCGGAACGAATGATTTCGACTGCGAGCCGTGCCATAGCAACCGAGAAAACTGTTACGCTGAGTCGCGAATGAACAAGAGGTAGGCGATGATAGGCGAGGGCTGGCCCACTGTCAACGATTTCGCCGTTTGGCGTAATTGACCGGCACAGGTGCCTTTGCTAGTCTGGCCCGCGTCAGAATTCAACACGAGAAGGGTAGTTTTTAATGTCTCGGGATGTTTTTATTCTCGGCGGCAAGCGCACGCCGATGGGCGAGTACGTTGGTGCTCTGAAAGATATTTCAGCGATCGATCTTGGAGCCATTGCGGCTAAGGCAGCATTGGAAGCGACAGGCGTCTCGCCTGAACAAATCGATCACACAGTCATGGGAAACGCTCTACAAACTTCTGGCGACGCGATATATGGGGCTCGACATGTGGCTTTGAAAGCAGGAGTTCCTTTCGAGCGTCCAGCCTTGACCGTTAATCGATTATGCGGCAGCGGAATTCAATCCATCATCTCCGGCGCACAAATGATTCAGCTTGAGGAAGCGCAAACAGCTTTGGTAGGTGGAATGGAGTCGATGTCGCAAGCTCCGCATGTTGTCAGGGGCGCTCGTTCCGGTTTTGCGTTGGGCGGGGGCAAACTCGAAGACAGCTTGATGGTCGCCTTGCTTGATACATATTGCAACACGCCTATGGCTGGTACGGCAGAGAATCTCGCGCGAAAGTTCGAGGTATCTCGAGAAGAGCAGGACGAGTACGCGCTGCGATCGCAACAGGAAGCCAAGCGCGCTCAGGACGCCGGCTACTTTGCTGAAGAGATCGTTCCGGTAGAAATTAAGTCGCGCAAAGCCAGCTCGACGTTTGGCGCGGACGATCATCTGAGGCCGGAGACAACGCTGCAAGGATTGGCAAAGTTGAAGCCTGCCTTCGCAAAAGACGGCTTTGTGACAGCAGGCAATGCCTCGGGCATCGTCGATGGCGCAGCTGCTATGGTTATTTGCGGAGAAGAATACGTAAAGCAGCACAACGCGAAACCCATAGGCCGGATCGTAACCTGGGCTTACGCTGGTGTCGAACCTGAGATTATGGGAATCGGTCCCGTACCGGCTACTCGTCAGGCTTTGGAAAGAGCGGGTCTTAAACTCTCCGACATTGACGTGATCGAAGTTAACGAGGCTTTCGCCGCACAGTATCTAGCGGTTGAAAAGGAATTAGGTTTGGATCGCGCTCGGACAAATGTAAACGGCGGCGCTATTGCGCTGGGCCATCCTCTTGGGGCGACGGGAACGCGCTTGGTTATTACAGTGCTTCACGAGTTGCAGCGGAGGAAGGGCCGATACGGCCTTGCGACTGCATGCATCGGCGGCGGGCAGGGTATTGCAATGATCGTTGAACGAGCATGAATCACCGGCCATTGGACTTGCAAGCGTGATCCCTTTTTCAATTCGTCATGCTATAGCGCTCACTCCGATTTCCTGATTTTCCAATATTATCCAAATTCTTGGCTAAGTTTTGTAAGGCACACGGACAAAAGTCTGTGGAGACTATTGAAAAAATGGAGCATTCACCGCGGTTAGCCTTTGAGTTTCATTCGGCATACATCTTGCGACCGTATTAATCAGTTCTCTTCCCGGAGTGAAATCGGCAACACCGCATTACTCAGTTTGGAAACTTTATTACTCTTGCGCAAACCCCATCAGGCGTGATAAAAGTTCGCATCTACGGCGGATTTGATATTCGCTTTTCCTTCTTGATTTGCACAATTTCCATTTGCTCTCAATACTTCAGTTACAACCTGTGCCCAATTGGTCGCGCAGATCTTCTAATGTTATTCCATGCTTAAGGAGTTCCCTGCTATGTCGAAATTCGTGAAGCTCGCTCTTGCCTTTTTCTTAGTCTTCTCGATTAGCGCGATTGCGATGGCGCAATCGGAAGCTACAACTGGACGAATTACCGGCACGGTAAAAGATTCGCAGGGAGGTGCCGTACCTAACGCCAGCGTCACTGTCTCTAATCCATCTAACGGTTTTTCGCAGACGTTCACGACCAACGAAAACGGGGAATTCAACGCTGTGCAGCTTAGGCCTGGCGATTACACGGTTGAGGTGACGGGGCCCGGTTTCGGTAAGTCCACTCAAACCGGTTATCACGTAGAGGTCGGTTCTGCGCTCACGGCCAATATCGCACTCGGCGTTGGAGCCGTGAACGAGGAAGTACTTGTTACCGCGGCGAGCGTTGAGACGACGCAAGTGCAGACTACAACCAACATTAACGACACCGCGATAAGCCAATTGCCAATCAATGGCCGGAGGTTTCAGGACTTCGTGTTGGCAACACCCACAGCTCAAATCGATCCCCAGCGCGGCCAAATCTCGCTCGTCGGCCAACGCGGTATCAACGGCAATGTCCAGATTGACGGAGCGGATTATAACAATCCCTTCTTCGGCGGCTTGCGTGGCGGCGAACGCTCAAATCAGGCGTTCACGATTCCTCAGGGTGCGGTGCGCGAATTCCAGGTGGTTGCGTCAGGTTTCAACGCGGAGTTTGGCCGTTCCACAGGAGGTATTGTCAACGTCGTTACTAAGTCCGGCACGAATGACTTCAGTGGCAGTGCGTTCTATGTAATCCGTCCTCAGAAATACGCCCACAAGAATGCCTTTAGCCAGATAGCAGCTCCGACTCAGAAGCAGTTTGGCGGTGCCGTAGGCGGGCCGCTTTACCTGCCACGTTTCGGCGAAGGCGGGCGTTCGTCATATGGGGGCAAGGATAAGTCGTTCTTCTTTGTTGCCTACGAACAACAGCAGCTCGCGCAGCAACGCGCTGTGCTGATGAACAATCTGCGTGCGGCCGGAATCAACTCAGGCACCATTGCGAGCGGCATCACCGAGGCGCTCAACTTCTCGCTGGGAAAAGAAGGGCCTTACTCCCAGACTAATAATGCCAAGGTCTTCCTGACACGATTGGACTTTAATCTTAGCCAGAAGCATCAGATGAACCTGCGCTACAACTACAGTGTCAATGCCGCGCTCAACGCGGTCACGGCCGGTACATCACTGACTCCGACAACGAGCAGCGCACTCTCCAACAACGGCACCGAGGGCGACAACTCGAACACCTTTGTGGGCCAGTTGACGTCGTTCTTGACTCCGACAGTCGTTAACGAGTTTCGCGCGCAGTATTCAAAAGAAAACCGGCCGCGCTTGGCGAATGAACTCTCACCGGAAATTCGCGCCAACTATGGCATTTTCGGTACAGTTAATTTCCTGCCGACGACCGAGTCGGATTACAGGGTACAGTTTGCTGACAATGTGACTCTCATCCGCGGCTCACATACGATGAAGTTCGGAGGTGAGTACAATTACTCAAAGGCGAGCCAGATTTTTGCCTTCCGGCAATTTGGCAGCTTCAGTTTTTCGGGACTCGGTACCGATGCGGCTTCAGTAATCCAGATTCTGAGAGTGCTGTCAGTTGGCGGCAATGGTAACGCGAACGCTAATGGAAACGTCACCGGCACGATCGCAGATCCGATCCATCGTTTCGACGACACGCGCGTGCGCTACGGCCGTCAGGTCGGCAACGGCTTACTCACGCTGTCGTCGCCACAGTACGCTGGCTTTGCACAAGACTCGTGGCGCGTGACCCCAAATCTTACGCTGAGTTTTGGACTACGCTACGAAGCTCAACTAATGCCTCAGCCGGATACGAGTAACACTGCGTTGACCAACGCTGTCGTTGGAGCTTCTCTACCGCTCGGGCCGGTCGACCCGCGTGTCATTGCTGATCAAACGAAGCAGTGGGCGCCTCGCGGTGGCTTTGCCTGGGATCCCTGGAAGGATGGCAAAGGCGTAATTCGAGGGTACACGGGTATTTACTACGCGGCCACGCCGATCCTGACGCTGGCGGCGCCACTGAACAACTTCCGCACGCCGCCGGGCGACGTCACGTTAACCTTGCCCGTTACCTGCCCGAACGGTTCTGCATTGCCATCGAGCATCAATACGGTATACAGGCAGTTCAACTCAATCGGAGTCAATCTCGACAACTCACCACTTAACGCGCAGCCGGTTCTAACGATCGGGCAAGTGCAGCAGATCAACGCGAACGTGGCAACGGCTTGCGCCGGGACATTTAACTCATTGGCCGGTTTACAGGTCGTCGCAGGAACCAATAGTTTGCGGAACCCCCGCTCGGTCCAATTTGGCGTTGGAGTTGAACGCGAGATCGCGCGCGGCTTAACGGTTGGCGCGAACTTTGACTACGTCAAGACGTCACATCTGAACTTCAACCGCGACTTCGACCTACCCACACCCATTCTCCGTAATGGTGACTTGAGCTTGCGACCGTTTTTCGGGATTGTTTCGAGCACGGTGATCGGAGCACAAAACAGACCGATCACAGCGCTTGGCAATAGCGGTTACGTGCAGGTACGTGATTCAAGCGGTCACTCATTGTATCGCGCTATGACCGTCAGGGCTCAACTGCGACGAAAGTTCGGGCAGTTTGACGCGTTCTACGTTCTCTCAAAGAATCTTGACAGCGATTCGACTGAACGCAACGCTACTTTCGCCTCCTACGACAATGCTTTTAACCTCGCGCCTGAATACAATTTTGGCGCGCTTGATCGACGACACGTAGTATCCATGAACGCGGTATTACACGCGCCGTGGGGGTTTGAGTTCGCAATGAACGGTCGCTACCTGTCGGCGGCTCCCATAGATATTAGCATCAGCAGTATCGTGGCTCCTGCCGGTTCGGGATTGACCGCAGCGCAATACGCGGCCTTAGTGACTCTTCAAGGAAGTACCAGTGGCGATCTCAACCAGGACGCCGGTAACTTCAATGACCGGCCGTATGTCGCTCCTGGAGTAACAAGCTTGCGCAACTCCTATCGCAATAGGTCGCTAAAGTTCGCCGACCTACGCGTACAGCGAAACTTCCGCTTCGCTGAAAAGTATGAGATTGCACCTTCGCTCGAGATATTCAATGTGTTCGACTTCCAGAACATTACTTATGCCTCGACCACGGCGACCAACTACGGGAATCCCGGGATTAACGAGAAGACGGGCGCGGCGCTCACTCCTTCTAACCCCACATTTCTGGCACTTCGTGATTCCTTCGGCAATTTGTTGCTGACGAATACGCCGGGTGCGCCATTGCAAATTCAGTTTGGGCTGCGGTTCAAATTCTAATTGGCCCGGGCTCGCCGGCCAATCAAATCGGGTGCGTTGCTCGGCAGCGCACCCTTTTTCTTTGAGAAATGACTAATAAGTCCGACGTCAGCCGGCGCTAATTCCCCACACTTCTTTACGCTCCACAGATTCCTCTAGCCTCGGTCTCAGCCAATTTGCTACGATATAGAAGCCTGTCCGATAGGCCCACCTCCAGTTCTCCGCAAGATTTCCTACAAGTGAATGCAAGATCCACATTCGAATAGTCAGCATCAAGATTTGTCCGTGGACCGCTCTTCAATGCTTTTCGAAGCGTTTGACGCGCTGCCTGACGCTGTCTACCTGTTTGGAACGGGCAGGCGCTTAGTAAGCGCGAACGCAGCCGCTGAGCAGCTGCATCCTGGGGAACTGGTCAATGGAAAACCCTGCTGTGAAATGTTTTGGCATGTCGAAGGCGCGGACGGCTGTGTCGTGGATCGTGCGATACAAACCAACGAGAAGGTTGAGGTTGAAATTTTAGCGGGGCCGGACGGAAGCAGTTCAATTTCCTTGATGGTCGAGTCGCTCCAGTCTCGAGGCGCCAATGTGGAACCCGGCGTTCTGGTCATAGCGCGAGACATTTCTGATCTGCGCCGCGCCGAAGCGGAAGCTATTGCACACAAATCCTTCATCGCAAGTATTGCCGATCGCACACCGGACGAGATCTATGCTTTGGACGCCGCAGGTCAAATCACGTGGATGAACGAGCGCGCCGAAGCTTACAGGCTCCTGATGTCTTCAGGCGGGAGGTTTCTTGACGTCGTCTCTAATGATTCTCGCGCTCTCACAGAAGAGAACTTGCGTCGCACTCTGGCGGGCAATGACACTGATTTTGAAGTGAGTGTGATTCGCGCCGACGAGTCCGTTCGCTTCGCTGAAGCTCACACATCTCCACTCTGGAAAGACGGCGAGATTGATGGCGTGCTCGTCTTTCTGCGCGACATTACGGAGCGCAAGCGCGAGCATGAGCTAATGGCACAATCAGATAAATTGCGTGCTGTTGGAGAATTGGCTGCGGGAGTCGCCCACAACCTAAACAACTCGCTCACGGTAATTCAAGGTCGCGCCCAGCTCCTCCTAAGGAATGCGACGGATGAATCAACCGCCAAAAGTTTGTCTATTATTACGAACGCAGTAGAGGACGGCTCCAAAACTCTGCGCCGCATACTCGAGTTCGCTCGCCGAAATTCTGCAACTGAATTTGCTCCAGTTGAACTGGGATTCTTGCTGACTTCGAGTATTGATATCGCCCGGCCTAAATGGCAAAGCAAATCGGCGAAGGGCAAAATTGAGGTCAAGGTTGAAGGCAATGGACCTGTG
>JALYTI010000124.1 GCA_030854375.1 Acidobacteriota bacterium
TGACCATCCTGCGGCAGTCGGAAAAGCAAGGAGTTGCTTCGGAGACGAGCATTGCTGCGAACGTTTCCCCATACGTGATGATGATCGTCGGCGTAAACGGTGTGGGCAAAACTACGACAATTGGCAAACTGGCTCAGCGAATTAAGGCGGAAGGCAATGATGTGCTGATCTGCGCTGCGGATACATTTCGTGCGGCCGCTTCTGATCAGCTTGCGATTTGGGCTGAACGCACCGGCGTCCCGTTGATTCAACAGAAGGAGGGCACGGATCCCGCGGCCGTACTCTTCGACTCTCTAAAGGCGTCAAAGGCGCGCGGTTCAGACGTGTTGATTGTTGACACAGCTGGCCGGCTGCATAACAAATCAAACTTGATGGCCGAACTTGAGAAGATGAAACGAGTTGCCGCACGGGAAGTTGAAGGTGCGCCGCACGAGACGTTACTAGTAATAGATGCGGTTACCGGCCAGAACGGTCTTGAGCAGGCACGCCAGTTCCTCAAGGTTGCAGGTGTTACCGGCATAGTCTTAACAAAGCTCGATGGAACGGCGAAGGGCGGAATCGCAGTGGCTATCGCAAATGAACTCAGTTTACCTATTCGCTACGCAGGAATTGGAGAGAAGGTTGACGATCTTGTCGTGTTCGATCCCGAAATTTACGTGAATGGCCTGTTTGACTAAGACCCGCTCTGAATAACCCGCGTGCAACAAACGATCGCAAAAGTTAAAGATGGCATAAGCGAATGGAGCGATACAGACCATCGCTTGATGGCGCGCGCGTTGGTACTGGCGTCGAAAGGTGTGGGCCAGGTGAGTCCCGGCCCGCTAGTGGGCTGCGTAATCGCTGGTCCTGATGGAGAAGTTGTTGGTGAAGGCTTTTATGTTTACGAGGCACTGAAACACGCGGAAACGTATGCGCTCGAACAAGCTGGAGGCAACGCAAAAGGAGCAACCGCTTATGTCTCGCTCGAGCCTCATGCGCATTACGGTCGCACTCCTCCCTGCACCGATGCCTTGATTAAGGCGGGTATAAGTCGCGTCGTGGCGCCCATCGAAGATCCGAATCCCCGGGTCTCCGGAAAAGGTTTTGAGCATCTGCGTTCCGCGGGAGTAGATGTAGCTATTGGCGTGTTGTCTCGTGAAGCAGAACGATTGAATGAAAAGTACTTGCATTACATGCGCACACAGCGCCCTTTCGTGCACTTGAAACTGGCCGCTTCGTTGGACGGAAAAATTGCAACACGCACAGGCGATTCCCGCTGGATTACCGGAGTTGAATCCAGGACGCGAGTTCATGAATTGCGGCACGAGTATGATGCGATACTAACGGCGGCAGGTACGGCCATGGCGGACGATCCTTTGTTGACCGATCGCTCCGGCAAAAACAGAAGAGGACCTCTGCTGCGCGTGGTGCTCGACGAGACACTATCAATCTCTCTCGAATCTCAACTCGTCAAAACCATTCAAGAGGCACCAGTTCTCATCTTCGCTGGTAATTCAGTCGAACCGTCGAGAAGGGAAGCACTGCAATCGAGTGGTATTGAAGTCCTTCATGACGCGGCGAGCGGCCGTGATCTTACGTTGGTTTTGAAAGAGCTGGGCAGCCGTTCGATTCAGAGTGTGTTAGTGGAAGGTGGCTCGAATCTGGCTGGCAAGCTGCTCGATGCACGGTTGGTCAACAAAGTTTCTTTTTTCATCGCCCCAATCATTATTGGCGGTCGCGAAGCGCCAACAGCAGTCGCAGGCACCGGCGCCGAAACCTTGGCGGATGCGCTCGAGCTTCGGGATGTTGAAATCACGCAGCGAGGAACGGACCTCGAGGTAACAGGATATCCGCAGGTCAGGGATGAAGGCGGAAGGACGAAGGATGAAAAAGAGTTCTGATCAATCTCGCCTTCATCCTTCATCCGCCATCCTTCATCCTTCGTCATCTTTGCATCATCCCTCTAAAAGGCTCGGTCAAAACTTCCTAACAGATCAGAGAATCATTCAGCGCATTATTAGGGCATTAGGGCCCACAGCCGCTGAAACTATTATTGAGATCGGCCCCGGAAGAGGCGCACTTACCGCGCCTCTTTTGGAGAAGGCCGGATCGCTTGTGGCAATCGAGTTTGATCGAAATCTCATACCGCTACTCACAGAACAATTCGGTTCGAAAAAGAATTTCAAGCTGGTCCAGAACGACGCTTTGGTCACAAACGTTTGTGAGGTTATTCGTCCGGCAGCTAAAGCTCGAGTTGTCGCCAATCTTCCTTACAACATCGCAACGGCTATTCTCCAAAGGTTGATCGAGCAAAGGCATTGCCTGACCGAGATGGTTTTGATGTTGCAGAAAGAAGTCGTCGCCCGCGTTATGGCGCCGGCAAACTCGGGGGAGCGCGGATACCTGTCTGTATTTGTAGAAGCTTATTGTGAGACAGAAAAATTGTTTGACGTCGCACCCAGCTCATTTCGACCGGCGCCAAAAGTGTGGAGCAGTGTTATCAGATTAATAGTGCGGCCCCGACTAGCGGCCGACGTGCGGGATGAAAAACTGTTGTGGCAGATCGCGAGTGCGGGCTTTGCCCAGAGACGCAAGACGATTCTCAACAACTTAAGAAACGCGCCCGAGCCGCTCCAGCCGCTCGTTCAGAGTCATGGAGGGGCAAGCATTGTGCTTTGTGAGGCTCAGATTGACCTGCAACGTCGCGCTGAGACGCTCACGCTTGAAGAATGGGCGCGTATAACGCGGGCTCTGGAATAGCGAACTCAAGAAGTTCAGAGTACAACCTTCAGGTTGCCTGTTGGTAAGTCGCAAGCTGAAGCTTGTACTCTGATCTACAGGCCCCCGGGAGAGCTTACCTGGAACGCACTGTCACCCTGATTCCATCTGCGGGACGCAGCGACATGGCCGGCAGCAAGCTGACATGATGATTGGGAGCAAGTGAGAATCGGAATCGTTGTCCTATTGTCGCCAGCAACAGCACGACTTCCATCATCGCAAAATAATTTCCAATACAAATACGGGGACCACCGCCAAAAGGAAAGTAGGCGTACTTTGGCAGCGCGCTGAGAAGGTCTTCAGTCCAGCGTTCTGGATGAAATCTTTCCGGTTCCGTAAAAAACCTGGGGTCGCGTTGAGTGGCCCACGGAAACATAAATACCTGGGACTTCGCAGGCACCCGATAACCGCCAATCTCGCATTCTTCGATTGCTTGCCGTCCTAATCCATAAGCCGGAGGATACAGTCGCATCGACTCTTTAGCGATCATTTCGGTGTATTTCAGCCGGGCCATGTCGGCGACCGACGGGGGTCTACCTCCGAGCACGTCATCAAGTTCGTCATGAAACTTCTGCTCGGCGTCGGAATTGTTAGCCAGAAGATACCAAGCCCATGAAAGCGTCAAAGCAGTAGTCTCATGACCAGCAAGAAACAGGGTCATCACTTCATCGCGCAACTGGCGATCTGTCATATGGCTTCCGTCCTCGTCCTGGGCATCCAGCAACATGGACAGAAGATCGCCCTCATCTGAGCCACCAGCCCGGCGCTCAGCGATAATCCGATAGACGATCTCATCGATCTCACTCGCCGCCTTGTGGAAGCGGCGATGCGTACGAGTAGGCAACCGGTTGTCGATTATCCATTTGAGTGTCGCCTGCGAGGAAAATGGCTTGACCATCTCTGAAAGCACTTCTGCGACTTTGTCCGCGTCACCGGAAACATCAGCATTGAAAAGAGTCTTAACAACAATTTCCAGCGTGAGCCGCATCATATCGCGATGGATGTCCCGAACTTCGCCTTCGCGCCAGGACGAAATCAGACGACTGGCATAATCAACCATTACGTCACCATAAGCACTTATTCGCTGGCGGTGGAACGCAGGCTGAGCCAGGCGGCGCTGGCGTCGCCAAAAATCACCTTCGCTCGTGAGTAAACCATTGCCAAGAAGGCGATGAAAAAAGTTTGACCGCAACGACATCGACTTGATGAAGTTTTTCGCGTTTACGGAAAGCACGTACTCGATGTCGTCAGGGTTGTAAAGAAAATAGGCCGTCACATAAAAAAAACGCATGCGAACTACATCGCCGTACTCACGGCAACGCGTTATGAAGGAAAGCGTGTCTCCATTGAATTCGGGCATGACCCCGAGAATGGGATGACCCCGGGGCCCCGGCGGTAGAGGGGCACGCGAAGCGCGTGTTTGCGCGGAAATAAGATCCTCAGCGCTGTTCATATTGGATTGCCGGCTCAATTTAGCATTTAAGGCAACGAAGAAAAAGGAGGCGCCGAAAATGGACGCCTCCTTCAAAAACCTATAGCGAAGGTTCGCCTATCATGCCTTGTCGTCTGGCGGGATAGTCAGCTGCTGACCTACCTGAATCTTGTCCGGATCGTTCAGTTTGTCGCGATTCGCATAAAAGATCCGCATGTACTCGTTTGCATTGCCATAAAACTGTTTGCTGATCCTCGATAGGTTGTCGCCGGCCTTGACTGTATAAGTCTGACCACCCTGGCCCTGACCACCGCCCGCCGCAGCCCCTATTGCGCGATTCTGGTCGACATTGATTTCGGCAGTTATGTCGTCTCCATTTGGATTGACGAGCTTAATCTGGTCCCAAAACTTGTTCTTGGCATCATCCGACGGTGCAATGCCTTTTATGTAAAGCTTGTTGTCCTGAATATGAAGGTTCTGGAATTCAATGCGCTGCTGGTCAGCCATGGTCAGCACAGTCTGGTACTTCTGTTTAAGTTCCGCGAACCTTTGTTGTGCGCCTTGCTGTTGCTCGGATTCAGCAGCACCGCGACCAAACATCTTGTCAAACAATCCCATAGTATTCTTCCCCTCTCATGAAATAGCTTAGCCGTACCTTTTTCGAACTCTATTTACTTCAATATTCTATATAGCAACGGCTGTACCGGGAGCGTGGGAGCCACAGAGGTGAACGTCTGGAGTTGGAAAACAGTCGCAACGGGTTACGTACAGGTTCAGTGAGAGCGCAGAATCACGAGATTCGGAGGTTGAAACCCGTACACCTGTCTTGTTGCCCGTCGCCGCGAGCCAGTTTCGAGCAAGAAGGGAAAGGTTCAACGGCAAAGTATTACGGGTTGAGGAGCCAGCAACAAATAAATCAATTACCTTTGACTTGAGGTTGATTTTTCAACGGCGCGTGATTTCAACTTGTCTCGGTGCATAGTTCACGCGCCGTGACTCACGTACTCGGCCGCCATCAAGAGAGCCCTCGACAATCTCGTAGCCCAGCAGCGCCAACAGACGTCCACGTATGAACAGCGGGCGCGCGTTGCCGTACCAGTCCACGCAGGAAGCGCGGCAAGCATCGTCAACCGCCTTGTCACCGCGCGCCGTGAGTTCGCCAACTTCTTCGAAATGCAGTGACTCATTGCGCAGAAACAGGATTGCCGCTGATGATTCGAACAGATGCCGGTAACCAGCGCGTCCGGGCACGCTTATCGGCAAGCCAAGTGTTCCTGAATTTGGTCCCTCCGCTTTGTAGAAGAACCCGTGGCTCCGTAGCTCACCTTGAGAGGCGCCTTTACGCGTGTAGGTTCCTGCAATCTCGGGAGATTCGTCGAGACGAACAGACGTGAAATGCAAGTTACTACCGTCTGTGCCCACGACCACTGCATCTGAACCCATTGCTTCAATGCGATCCACGCCGTGAGGTAGCACAATCTCGCTGAGCTCACCGCCCGCCCAGTGCACGGCATATAACGTCGACCCTTTCGAGTTTTGCGGATCTCCCCAACCGCTACCGGTGCCGTACAAAAGGTAATCGCCCACAAACCGATTCTGAAATGTGTAACCCTGTACGTTTGAAAGTTTGCGGTAATTTGAAGCTGGAACGGCTTCGCTGCCATCCGAGAAACTCGTGAGCGACACTCGCATCAGAGCCACATCGCCCGCGGCCACTTCTGCGCCCCACATTCCGTCACCAGCCGCATCCGACCGCACCAGCACATTCAGTTGACCGTCTTCGCTCTCCAAAAAAGAGAACTGGTCCACCGGGCTGCCCGAAACCTGAAGTGCGCTGGGGCTTGAGCCATTGAGCGGCATGCGATACAGGATCGAGCTGGACCTCGCCCGGCCGTCGATGTAATTCCAATTGCTGGCCCAGACGTAAACTGATTCCGGCGAAACATAGAACACACGTCCCGGCGGACCGATTACACCCGTGGCCTCACACTTGAAATCGCCTCGCGCGAGATCGCACACGGTCACCGTATGCAGCGCCAGGCCATTGCCGGAGTCGATATCACCTTCCGGGCGGTAAACACGTGTCGCGGAAATGATGCGCCGAAATTCGTTATTCGCTGCTCGTTTATGCCACTTGCGCACAGCGGGAAAACTTTGAAACGCATCTTCGGCACCTGAAGATAAATAAAGCGGCGTGTAGAAAATTAATTTGCCCTCGATTAAGCGGCTCGCGTAGTTGCGTGAAGAGTAGTAATCGTTGGAACGCAGGTGATATGTCGAACGATACGTCAGTTTTCCTGCGTCATCGATATTGAACAAGCCAATTTCGGTGCCGCCACGTTCGTAGCTGTAACCAATCACAACGATCGTGTCGTCAGAAACAAGCATCTCGTCATACCACGTGTTCGAAGGATTGATATCGGGACCGAACGCATCGCGAATAGAGATTGGCTTAAGAGCGCCATCGCCGATCTTTAGAGTAAACAGGCG
>JALYTI010000626.1 GCA_030854375.1 Acidobacteriota bacterium
GCTGAACGAAGGCGCAAGAGATCAGTCGGGGAAGATCGTAGGTCTGCCAATCGATCAGGCCATGCAGAAGGTGGTTGGTAACTTACCTTCCAGGATTCAAGGTCTTTCAGAGCAAGCAGCCACCGAACACAACGGCAGCGATATCCCAACCGCGGCAAGCTCGGGTCGCATGACGGAGAAGATAAAACAATGAAGAAGGTCGGCGGCCGGCACAAGTAATGAACAAAGTGGGGATTGGGCAGTGGGTAGAATGAAGAAAGTGACCAGTAGGCAGTGGGCAGAAGGCGCTGATTGGGAAACGCCTGATTCCCTTCGGCAGGCGACCGATTCCTTGCGGCAGGCGACTGATTCCTTGCGGGAGGGGACTGGTTCCTTGCGGGAGGGGACTGGTTCCTTACGGCTTTGCCGCGTTGCAGTGCGGAAAGGCTCTGCCTTTCCGGCGCTGCATTTTATTCGCAAGGCTGCGCCTTGCCATTCTTTCGGAGGCGCAGCCTCCAAATTATCTGAGCTGCCGGTAAGCCATAGGCTTACCGCAATGCACGTGGGCAAAGCCGCGTCGGTCCTGTTTGTACTCAATGGCTTATTTGCCAGGTCTTTGTCTTTGCTGCCCACTGCCCACTCTCCACTGCTCACTATTCTCCTTCTGCTGCTGACTGCTCACTGCTCACTGCTCACCGCCTCAGCGCAGTTCAGTCAAACGCAGGGCAACTCACCGCTTTATAGCTCCCGACCTTATGAAGCAAGAGCTCCAAGTGGTTTGCCAAAAGCTCTTAAGAACGTCGGCATCGATCAAAAGCTCAACGAACAACTGCCCCTCGATTTAGTGTTCCGTAACGAACATGGCGACAGTGTTCGGCTGGGTGATTATTTCGGAAAGAAACCGGTGCTGCTTTCGCTTGTCTACTACCAATGCCCAATGCTTTGCAACCAGGTGCTCAATGGCATGGTGACGGCCTTCAGAGTTATGGCTTTCCAGCCGGGTCAGGAGTTTGAGGTTGTAACCGTTAGTTTCGACCCGCGCGAGTCTGCCGCGCTGGCGGCAGCCAAGAAGAATACTTACATAAATTACTTGCCTGAAGCACGGCGTTTGAATGCAAGCAACGGCTGGCACTTTCTAACTGGCGACGAAGCTAACATCAAGCGACTGACTGACGCGGTTGGATTTCGTTACCAGTTCGACGAAGCTTCAAATCAGTTTGCACATGCCAGCGCAATTTATGTGACGACGCCTCAAGGAAAGCTGGCACGGTATTTCTACGGGATCGAATACGCGCCGCGCGATTTGCGTCTCGGTTTGATCGAGGCCGCGGATAACAAGATTGGTTCCCCGGTCGATCAGCTACTGCTTTATTGTTACCACTACGATCCCGCTACCGGAAAATATGGAGCCGCTGTGATGAACCTAATGCGGCTCGGAGGCATTGTTACGCTGATTGCCATTGTTGGGTTGTTATTTGCATTGCGCCGGCGCGGCACGGGGCAGGTGGATTTGCGAGCCGGAGCAGCTTAGCGCGATTTAGATCATTATGCAGACTTCGTGGATTCCATTCGTTCCGGAAAGCGCTTCCACTCTCTCAGGAAAGGTTGATGCGCTCTATTTCTATCTTTCCGGCGTCACTGTCTTTTTTACCTTGCTTATCTCAGGCGTCCTAATCTTTTTTGTTATCAAGTACCGCCGCCGCACACCTTTTGAAATCCCAAGGCCCATCGCCGGCTCGCACAAACTGGAGACGCTGTGGTCGGTCATCCCTTTCATCATCTCGATGAGCATGTTTGCGTGGGGTGCCCAGATTTATTTCGAACAATACAGCCCACCGAGAAGTGCCGACGAGATCTACGTGGTCGGTAAGCAGTGGATGTGGAAGATTCAACACACGACCGGGCAGCGCGAGATAAATGAACTTCACGTTCCCGTTGGGCGGAAGATCAAACTGATAATGACTTCCGAGGACACTATCCACGACTTTTTCGTCCCCGCGTTCCGTATCAAAGCCGACGTGCTCCCAGGCAGGTACACAACCCAGTGGTTTGAAGCGACAAAGCCCGGCACGTATCACTTGTTCTGTGCCGAATACTGCGGCACGAATCATTCGGGAATGATTGGTTCCGTTTTCGTCATGCAACCGACCGAATTTGATAACTGGCTTAGCGGCAATTCAGGTCAGCAATCACCCGCGGTGGCCGGCCAGCAGCTTTTCCAGTCGCTGGGTTGTGTTTCATGTCACGGTGCGAATGGCGAAGGCGGGCGCGGGCCGGCACTGGCCGGATTATTCGGGCGGAAGGTTCTTCTAACCAATGGTCAAACGGTGATGGTGGATGAGGCGTATATCCGCGAGTCGAT
>JALYTI010000627.1 GCA_030854375.1 Acidobacteriota bacterium
ATACTTGGCAGTGACATCGCGGGAGTTGTGTGCGAAGTGGGCCATCTGGTTTCCTGGGTGGGGGTTGGGGACGAAGTAATGCTTCAGCCCGGCGTGTCTTGTGGGCACTGCTTTGAATGCCTCTCGGGCCGCGACAATCTCTGCCCCGATTACGACATGCTGGGCTATCGCCGCAATGGCGGTTATGCACAACTGGTAGCTGCGCCCGGCGTCAATGTTATTCCGAAGCCAAAGAATTTAAGTTGGGAAGAGGCTGCCGCATTGCCTCTGGTAACTGTTACCGCCTGGCACATGCTCGTGACGCGGGCCAGTGTTCAGCCGGGCGAAGATGTATTGATTCATGCGGCGGGAAGTGGCGTCGGCTCAATTGGAATCCAGGTCGCAAAACTTCGCGGTGCACGAGTGATCGCGACTGCGAGCTCCGACGAAAAACTTGCGAAGGCCAAAGAACTGGGTGCTGATGAGGTCGTAAATTACAGCGCTGAAGATTGGCCCAAAGAAGTTAAGCGGCTTACCGACAGGAGGGGAGTCGACGTGGTATTTGAGCACACAGGTGCAGCTACGTGGCCGGGCTCAATTGCGTCCCTGAAAAGTAACGGCCGGCTCGTTACGTGCGGCGCCACCAGCGGCTTCGCAGCGCAAACCGATATTCGGCACATTTTTTTCCGGCATTTAACGATTCTGGGATCTTTTATGGGATCGAAAGCGGAGCTTTTAGCGGCCATGAAATTCATTGCGAGTGGAAAGATTCGCGCCGTGGTGGATCAGATACTGCCGCTGGACAAAGCACAACAAGCTCACGAGCTAATGCAAAATCGCGCGCAGTTCGGTAAACTACTGCTCGTACCGTAATGAATACTGCCGGTTGGAAAGAAGCGCTCCCCGCAGCCGGAAACTTTTTGCATTTCTGAACCGTAAAACAGCGCAGATCCTAATCAAAGTTCGTCTTTACGGGTTTCTGTGGCGTTGCTGTTCATGAGGAAAAGCCTCACGCCTGGACGCAGACCCGGGTTCTAACTCTGCACTGACCTTCAACAATAAACACTTTGGGAGAAATTGTTATGAACTCACGTCGACGTAATTCACGCGCCAGCCTGGCGCTCGCGCTATTCCTCAGCTTGCTTGGGTCGTCCCTTAATGCCGTCGCTCAGACTTCTACCACGACACTACCGAAAGGGATGGAGCGGGTAACTTCAGTGGAGGGTATCAACGAGTACCGGCTGGCTAACGGCCTCCGGGTTCTCATGTTCCCCGATCAATCCAAGCAAACCATAACGGTAAACGTGACATATCTCGTCGGCTCAGCAACCGAAAACTATGGTGAGACGGGCATGGCGCATTTGCTGGAACACCTGGCTTTCAAAGGCACGCCCAGGCACACGAATATTCCACAGGAGTTGACTGCGCATGGTGCACGTCCTAACGGTACGACCTGGTCCGATCGAACTAATTATTTCGAGACTTTTTCAGCTACGGACGAGAATCTTAACTGGGCCCTCGACCTCGAATCCGACCGGATGGTCAATTCGTTTATTGCAAAGAAAGATCTCGATAGCGAGATGACTGTCGTTCGTAACGAGTTTGAACTGGGTGAGAACAGCCCCTTCAATGTTCTGTTGGAACGCTCGATGGCCGCCGCTTATCTGTGGCACAACTACGGCAAGGACACTATTGGCGCGCGCAGCGATATTGAGAACGTGCCCATAGAACGACTGCAGGCGTTTTATCACGCGTACTACCAGCCGGATAACTCAGTTCTTTTGATCGCCGGAAAGTTTGACGAACAGAAGACACTCGCGCTGGTAGATAAATACTTTTCCCCCATTCCGCGCCCAACGCGCACGTTGCAAAAAATCTACACCGTTGAGCCGACGCAGGATGGAGAGCGCGCAGTAACGCTGCGTCGAACCGGTGATACGCAACTTGTGCAGGCGCTTTATCATGTTCCCGCCGGCTCCCATCCGGACTTCGCCGCGATTGACATCATCGCTCAGATCCTTGGTGACACACCCTCCGGCCGGTTGCATAAAGCGCTGGTAGAGACGAAAAAGGCGAGTTCGATCTTTGGCTTCGACTTTCAGTGGCATGATCCTACGCTTGCGATTTTCGGAGCGGAGGTTCGCCAGGGCGATTCGCTGGACGCGGCGCGCGACACGCTTATCCAGACCGTCGAAGGCATTGGCACGACGTTGCCGACCAAAGAAGAGGTCGAACGCGCACGCGCCCAGGTACTGAAGAACATCGAGCTTACGCTGAACAACTCCGATAGAGTTGGGTTGACGCTGAGCGAGTTCATTGGCGCGGGTGATTGGCGCCTGTTTTTCCTGCATCGCGACCGG
>JALYTI010000125.1 GCA_030854375.1 Acidobacteriota bacterium
CCGCCGAACAGTGCGGTAAGGCTCCGCCTTACCGTATGGCCTTCTTAGAATTTCGAGGCTATGCCTCCGTCGTCTTTATCGAGGCGTAGCCTCGAAAGCTTTTCAAGAGGTGAGGTAAGGCGAAGCCTTACCGCACTGCGTTGCGGCAAAGCCGTGAAGAGCCGTGAAGAACTGTCAGATGTCTTTATGAAAATAATTAAGCGCAAGAGTATTTGGAGAGATGTGCTTGTAAAGCTTGCACCACCACTCTTGTTTGGTGCCGTCTCGCTTTGCGTTCCCAGTGCGCCTGCAACCGCACAACAGATCGCTGATCCGCATTTCAACGCGAAGGTAGAACATCCCGCCTACACAAAAAACTTTCCGCGCGTGCTATTCGACGAAGCGCATAACAATTTTCATACGACGACCGGACGCTACAAGCCGTTCGCAGACCTGCTATTCAATGATGGTTACCACGTGGCCGTTAACCGCAAACCATTTGCCAGGGAGTCGCTGCAAACATTTAAGATACTTGTGATCGTGAATGCGCTCGGTGGCGAAGACATGGATGAAAGTGGGGCGGACAGTCCTGCTTTTTCCGACGCTGAGTGTGACGCCGTACGCGATTGGATAAAGGGTGGAGGCGCTCTTCTTTTCGTTGCCGAGTACGCGCCTTTCGGCGCGGCGGCCCAGACACTCGCGAAGCGGCTTGGGGTCGATATGAGCAACGCTTTTACGGCGGACCCCGCTAACTCAGATCAGGAATCAAGGATTCCGAGTTTAATAGTTTACTCGCGCCAGAACCACCTGCTGATTGACCATCCGATCACAAACGGACGCAATGATTCGGAACGAGTAAATCGCATCATCGCTTTTACAGGGCAATCATTAAAGGGTCCTGACGGCAGTGATGCCTTCATGAAACTTGCCGATAGTGCTGTCGATAACGTGCCGTCAACCAGCGAGAGTCGTTCAGCTGCCGGTCGCGCGCAGGGCATTGCATTCCGCTTGGGAAAGGGACGGGTGGTCGTCCTTGGCGAGGCCGGAATGATTACCGCTCAGGTCACAGGCAGTGATAACCGGCCATTTGGCATGAATATTCCAGACATCGACAACAAGCAGTTGGCCCTGAATATCATGCACTGGCTTTCGGGGCTGCTGAAATAGCAAAAACAGTAATCAGCAACCTTCAGTCAGCAAATCAGATGAGCCCATCGATTTATGTGGGATGCGAAGCGACAATTCGTCTGGCTTGCGGCAGGAGTAATTCTGGGAACATTTGTCGCTTATTCAGATGCGCATGATGAAGATGGGACTTTCGTTCCGCGCTTCTTCGTTTTCATGGAGAGTTTGGTTCTGGGGATTATCGCCTTGCTGTTTTACTTGTACTCTCGGACGAGGCGTTAGAAACATCCGCAGATTACGCAGATGGGGCTGTAGCCCGACCATTAGGGAGGGCGTAGCGACTCGCGAGTGACTCATCGTCGTGATCAATCAACTTAGAGTTACGGTGATGCGACGACGCCCTCCCTAATGGTCGGGCTACCGCCCCGTCTGTGTAATCTGCGAAATCTGCGGATAGATCATGAACCTCAGTTTGGCTGCTGCATCGTCTTGGCCCGAACGGTGATTCCCTCGTCTCCAATAATCAAAAGATTTCGTGCTTCTCCAAACGGAGCATTTGATGGAAGATAAGACAGAACGTAGCGGTTCTTTTTGAGTTCGTCGCAAATGGCCTTAGCCGCCACACCTGGTTCGTCGATTGAAAAGATCGCGCCACCGGTTCCCTCCACAAGCTTGTCAATCACCTGTTTCGGTTTCGGCACGTCCCGGCGGATAGCGCCACGAGTCCGATCTTTCGCCTGGACTGCGTACACCGTTATGTCGAGCATTTGCAGCTGGGAAAGAATTTTTTCAAACGAAGTCTTGCTGCCGCGATCCAATCCATCGCTAATCACCACAATGATGCGTTTCTGGCCAGGGGTGGCGCGCAATGCCTGATCGATAACAGCACTGGCTGCGTCGAAGAGATGTGGTTGGCCCTTCTTCCTGAACAGTTTTAGCGAAGACTCGATCGACTTCGCATCGTCGGTCCAGTCCGAGACGATTTCCGCTTCCTCGTCGTATCCCACAATTAGCAATTTGTCGCCCTGATAGATTTCGTAGGCAAACTCGCGCGCTGCTTGTTCAAGCTTCTCAACATCGGCGCGGATGGTTAATGAATTGTCGACCAGGAGTACGATTTTGGCGGGCGAAGGATCAGGTGTGAAATTACGTATGGTCTGCTCGACGCCGTTGTCGTAAACGGCGAGCTGCCTGGAACTGATTTGCGTAGCGGAGTTGTCAGCACGTTTGGCAACTACGCTCACAAGTACGCCACCCTCATTTGTTGTAGGCGAGCGCCGGCCTGCCTGAGGTAATGCTGCGCCGGCAAGGCCTAACAGGAACACAAAGCCGGCGCAGCTTAAGCGCACGGAGAAATGTCTGTCAGATCTTCTGGGTTTTACAGCTTCCGCGAAGAGTGGCTGATACATCTATTTGAGAGGACCCGGGCTTCAATCACCACTTGGGGCTTTGGTTGTGGAAGCTTTTTCGGAAGTTTTCTTTGTGGGGGAGGTGTCTTTGGTTTTCTTGTCTGATTTCTCGGACTTCTTATCGTCTGATGCGGACGAGGCGGAAGTGTCTTTCTCAGCCTTCTCGGCTTTCTCCGCCGCCTTCTTGCCGTTTCCGGCGTAGTCGGTCACGTACCAACCCGAACCCTTGAATTGTATGGCAGATGCTGAAACTAACTTTTCCAGGCGTCCACCACATTTCCGGCACTTTACCGGGGGCTTGTCGTTCATCTTCTGAAAAACTTCGAGGTGTGCCTTGCACTTTCGACACTCAAACTCATATATGGGCATAAATCGTTGCTCCGTTCCTGCTTGCCGGAACTTGTCAGAAATTATACGGGCCACAGCGAAGCCGTGCAATGAGGAGCTCCTCGAACGACCTGTAAGAAGACGGGAAAGCAGGACCGAACCATTTTCCATTGGTCATTTCAAATTTATCATTTGTCATTGTGAATGCCGTTGACCAATGCGAGAACCTTGCTGGCGCCAATGCCCATGGAAGATGATCTGGAGCTTTGCAACTTGATAGCCGGTTCGCTATGATCCAAACGAACTAAATCTCCATGTCAGATACCGCCACATCTCTATCACTCGAGCGTAAGATCAAAATGCAGGAGGCGCGCGAGGGAATTATTAACCGCCTCGCCATGTCGCTTCCGACAACTATCAATCTGGATCGATTCCTCAATGTAATAGTTTCAGAACTAGGCCGGATGATGAATGTCGATCGCTGCGACGTTATTCAACTCACCTCTCCCAGCGAGCTGCGGATCAGCCACGAATGGCGGGCTTCGAATGATGTTCCTTCGAGTCTGGGCACCGCGATTCCGCTCGATCTGAGACAACTTTCGGAACACGTTGACATCACCCAACCCATCCGGCTCGACGACACTTCAGCACCCGGCCTGGATCAGAAGGTGAGATTTCTCGCCAAGAGTTTGGGCACGCGGTCGTTGTTAGTGGTCCCTGTGATTCACGGCGAGGATGTTCTTGGTTTGGTGGGAATGCATACTACACGCACCCCGCGAGTTTGGCTTGATGATGAAGTATCTTTTCTGAAATCGATCGCGCGCCAGATTGCAGTTGGTTACCAGTACACCCGCCTCTACATTGATAAGGAGCGCGAAGCTGAAACGAAGCGTGCACTTTTGGAGATTGCCAACGCTCTTAACGCGAAGTCTGATTTTCGAGAAGTCTCCTCTCTCGTTCTTGAGCGGGCCATCACGCTGGTGGGCGCGGACTACTCAGCGCTGGGAGTTCTCGATCCTAAAGGTCTCATCAGTCTTGTTGCATTCAAAGCCGCGCCTCATGCAACTACTGACGGAGTGCAGGGACTAATCGACGAACATGGTCAATCTCTCGACGTGACCGAATTTCCCGCTGCGGTAGAGGTTTTGGCTGAAGGCAAAACGCTGCGTTTATTGGATACCGACCTGCCATTCCCATTTCGTCTAATGTTCAATTCGATTCTCGGCGGACGCGCGGCGCTGGTGGCGCCTGTGCGCGTGGCTGGACAAACATTTGGGCTACTTGGTCTCGTTTGGAGCGAGCCTCGCGAGGGATTTCAGGATCATGAGGTAGCCCTCGTTGAAGGCATCGCCGATCAAATCGGCACGGCGCTGGAACGCGATCAGCTTTCGGCGGAGGTGATGCATTTGCGCAGCGCTCTGCACGAGCGCTACGGCGAGGATCGGATCATCGGGCAGACGTCCGCAATCCGGCGGGCGATAGAGCTGGCACTCAGCGTTGCCGATACGCAAACGACCGTGCTGATTCACGGAGAGTCAGGGACGGGTAAAGAACTTCTGGCTAACTTAATTCACTACAACTCCGGACGTGAAGATAAGCCTTACGTGAAACTAAATTGCGGCGCTATCCCGGAAACTCTTCTTGAGTCGGAACTGTTTGGGCACGAGAAGGGTGCGTTTACCGATGCGCGCTCAAGGCGCGTGGGAAGATTCGAAGAGGCAAACGGCGGCACATTATTTCTGGATGAAGTGGGCGAAATGAGTCTGTCGGCCCAGGTCCGCCTTTTGCGCGTTTTGCAGGATGGTGAATTTACGCGCGTCGGTGGCAACGAAGTGATGAAGGCGGATGTGCGCGTGATCGCCGCCTCAAACGTCGACCTTGAACGAGCAACCGAACTCGGAACGTTTCGCCGCGATCTCTTCTATCGCCTATCGGTCTTTCCCATCGGTTTGCCGCCGATGCGCGAACGGCCCGACGACATTCACCCTCTGGTTATTCACTTCCTTGAACACTACAAACAGAAGACCGGCCGTTTCATCTCCGGCATTTCCAAAGATGCTTTGCAGGCAATGATTACTTACGAGTGGCCGGGAAACGTTCGCGAACTTGAAAACGCCATTGAGCGCGCCGTTATCATTGCGTCTGGCCGGCAGATTGAACTGGAAGACTTGCCCGAAGCCATCAGCAAGATCGCGCTTCAGGAGCAGGATCGCATCAAGGTCGAGCGCGCTAAGGCAGCCAGCGAAGGACGCACAACAACTTTTGAAGTGACGGTACCTTCATCGATGGACGAAATCGAGCGCCAGGCAATTGAAGCCACACTCGACTACACCCGCGGCGACAAAACTAACGCTGCGCGCGCGTTAGGCATCGGTCGCAAGACACTCTATCGAAAACTCGACCAATATAATGGCGGGCGCAGCGACACTAATTAATCACCGTTTTCGGCGTATGGGCCATGTTCTTGCGTCGCTTCATGAGGTTTTGTTATAGTCGCTGCCTGAAAAAATCATTAGAAAAACTCAACCTGCGGAGCCTGGCGGCTTTGCCTTCGGAGAAAGGAATACTGTTATGGGAAACGATAATTATCGACGAGATTCTGGCGACAATATTTCCACGCGGCTAACTTACCTTCTGATTGGCGGCGGCATTGGGGCGGTTATTGCTCTGCTTTTTGCGCCGAAATCCGGACAGGAGCTCCGCGGCGACCTTGCCGATGCGACGCGCAAAGGCATTGATAAATCGCGCGAGGCTGCACAACAACTGGGTGGTCGTGCCGGGGAGTATTACGAAGCGACTCGTGAACGCGCTTCAGAATTCTATACGCAAGCGGCCGAAAAAGTAGGTGAAGTGGCGCAGACCGCTCGCGACACTGCGACACGCCAAACAAGTACCGTAGCCGCGGCAATTGATGCCGGTAAAAAGGCTTACCAGGAAGAAAAACGTAAAACAGAATTATCGGGCAGGATAGACGCATCACCGAACTACCCGGACAAGTCGAACTTCTGACTCGCTGATTGCTAATTGCTGATTTCTGGCGCCCCTATGTCCCTTTTGGCTCTACAAGTGAACTTTAATGATCCGATGTTCTGGGTGATGGCGGTGGTCGCTCTGTCGTTCATCGTTATTGCCCTGGCCATGATCTCCATTGCCGTGGTTGTTAGTCGTGCCGCCAAATCGATAGACCGCCTGGAACAAAAACTCGAGCCACTAATCTCACGCGTAACAGTCATGAGTGAGCAGGGCCGGCAGATTGCAATTCAGGGAAAACTGATCGCGGAACAATTCACTGCGGTTTCCGGCCATCTCTCGTCTGCCACAATGAACCTCTCGGAATCGCTGGCGATAATCAAGGACGAAGTTGCCGAACTGAAAGAACTGGTGAGCGAGACTGCCGGTGAGGCACGCCAAAAGGTACAACTGGTTAACCGTACGATCGATCGCACTCATGAACAGGTTGTTTCCACCACTGACTTCATTCAGAAGAAAGTGGTTGAGCCGGCTCGAGAGCTAGCGGCTGTTATGGCGGGTTTCCGCCGGGGGCTCGAAGTGCTGGTAGCGCCTATACCGAAGCCCATTAATCAGACCTACGGAGAGGATGAGATGTTTATTGGTTGACCTCTTAACTCCAACGAGGGCTCGAAGAACCCGAACCAACGCATCCTTGAGGATCTGGTTCGGGTTTTTAGTTGCCGGAGTTTGATGGAGCAGTTACTTTTACTTTCAACCCTACTTACATTTTGGAAACTGTCCGTTTGTACTGCTAGTATTGAATGATTCTGAACAACGAAATGTCTACTGAAACTCCGCTTGATCTGAAAAAGAC